>JALOPW010000027.1 GCA_025453675.1 Methanolinea sp. | reverse complement strand
ACCTGGTCGAGTGCCATTTGCAGCTTGCGGAACGCTCCGGTAAGGGCGAGGACTTTCACCAGGTTGCCGTTGTAGTCGGCCATCTCGGTGGGGTCCAGGAACTCCCTGCGGGCTCCGATCATGGCATCGCCCTTCATGATGATGTACCCGAACTTGCCGTCCTTGATCTCGGCCCACTCCTTCTTGGTGGTCACATCGTCAGTGATGAAGACGGTGGGTATACCGGCTGCCAGCAGGCGCTCGCGGGCCCCGGTGGGGCCGGGCAGCACGCCATTCGGAGAGACCACGATAGCAAAATCGGGTTTCCAGGCCACCATGTTGTTCACTACGCGGTCAATGTCCTCGGGCTGGAGCTTGGTCCCGCTCGTGGCCATGAATGTCTGCATGTCCTCGCGGTCGGCCCTCTCGTCCAGGAGGAGCTCAGCCATTACTCCACTGGCGATATTGCCCAATTTGGCAACTCCTACTTTCACAACCATGTAATACACCTCATTTTCGATTATAACAGGTTACTATCTGCCGGTGCAAATATAAACGTTTTGAAATCTTTTTTTTCCTGAAATGCGGCTTTTCATGCGATTAAAAGAGAATCGGAGAATGAACGCACCCTGCACTCCTCTACCCCGTTCTGAAGGGCACGAAGTGGAGGGGAAGTTAACGAAAAGTGTTTAAATTCATTGGTCTTATGGAGTATCATGAAAGACGGGCTGCTGACCGATCGGCAGAAAGAAGTCCTGCGTTACCGGAAGCAGGGACTCACCCAGCAGCAGATTGCAGATATCATCCATACATCAAAAGCGAATGTGTGCACAATCGAGAAATCGGCCGTGGAAAATATCAAAAGGGCAAAAGAGACGCTGGAGTTCATGTATACCCTTGATGCCACCCATCTCTGCACCATCCAGGCGGGAACTGACCTCCTGGAAGTAGCCCCCATTATTTACAAGGAAGCGCAGGGGGCAGGAATCAAGGTGAAGTACGACACCATCTCCCTCATCAATAAGTTGCGTGACGCAGCACCGGAGCGTCTCAAGGCCCGTTTCGTGAAAGAGAACATTGATGTATACATCAATGAGGAGGGGGAACTCTATTTCGGGTAAAACCAGGAACGCCGCTGCAAGGGAACAAGGTTTATAACCATTTCTCTCTTATAATAAAGGAAGCCTATATGAGGATCCTGAAGAACCGGGCACCCCGTGCCCTGGGAGGGAGCCTCATCACAGGTCGGGGGCACGAATCAGGGTGATCTCGTGCCTTTGTATGAGTGTGTGGTGAGCGATCACCACCGGCTGACATGGTGGATCTGAAAGAGGCGTGCAGGGTGGACGTATCCTCTGGGATATGAGCCCGAAATGTGCCATTTCCATGGCAGATGAACGCCCATTTCAGGATCTCTTTGCGAGACAGGTCACAGGGAAGGCATCCAGAAACCAGAGGAATGGCTGTCTTTCCGGGATAACTGCACCTGAAGAGGGTAAATCTCTCTTCATTCTGCGGCGACGAGACGGTATATGCCATGGGTAATCCTGGCATCTGCCGGTCTTCCGCATGCCAAAGGCCCGGACGCATCACTCATCTCCGGTGTATATCGGACGATAATAGGCGAATTCAACCGTTATACCGGTTTCAGGTCGTTACAGACCATAGTTGAGTCATAAGTGCAGGAATGATTGAACCATGCCAAAGATTAACCAGCCACGAAAAGGATCCCTTGCCTTCAGCCCCCGCAAGAGGGCCAAGAGTCCGGTACCCAGGTACCAGTCCTGGCCCTCTTACCAGGGGAACCCGATACTGCAGGGCTTTGCCGGCTACAAGGTAGGCATGACCCACGTGATCATGGTCGATGATCATAAAAACAGCCCGACTGAGGGGAAAGACATCATGGTCCCGGTCACGGTTGTGGAGATCCCGGCCATGAAAGTCGCCGCAATACGGGCCTACAGCAGGGATTCCTACGGAAAACACCCCCTGACAGAGGTGTGGGCCGGGGAGCTCGACAAAGCCCTGGAGAAGCGGATCACGTTGCCCAAAGAGTATGACGGGTCGGCCGCAAAAGAGGCCATAAAAGAGGCAATTGCCAAGGGAATAGTCGCAGAGATCTTCGCAGTGATGCACACCATGCCCCATGAGGTATCAGGGGTGCCCAAGAAAGTGCCCGATATCATGGAGGTCAGGGTCGCGGGAGGCTCCGCAGAACAGCAGTTTACGTTCCTGGAGGGACTTCTCGGGAAAGAGGTCAACTTGCAAAGCGTGATACAGTCCGGGGCATACGCGGATATCACCGCCATCACCACCGGGAAGGGAACCCAGGGCCCTGTCAAGCGCTGGGGGATCAAGCTCAGGAAGCGCAAACACTCACGTGGCGGGAAGAAGCGGCACGTGGGCACCCTGGGACCATGGAATCCCCACCATATCCGCTGGCAGGTCCCCCAGATGGGACAGATGGGTTACCAGCAGAGGACGGAGTTCAACAAGCGCATCCTTAAAATCGGGGAGAATGGATCCGAGATCAGCCCGGCGGGTGGATTCATGCATTATGGCGTGCTGAAGAATCCCTACGTGCTGATAAAGGGGTCCATCCCCGGTCCGGTCAAGCGCCTGGTGCGCATCCGACCCGCCATGCGGCAGGGAGAGCACACGGTCAGGCAGCCGGCGATTGAGTTCATGAGCGTGGAGAGCAAGCAGGGGTGAACCAGAGATGAAAGCACAGATTTTCTCACTTGATGGATCCGTGGCCGGTGACATTGAACTCCCGCCAGTATTCTCTGAAGAGTTCCGCCCCGACCTGATCAAGAAGGCGGTCATCGCCCTGCAGAGCACCCGGCGCCAGCCTCATGGCACATATCCTTACGCCGGTATCCTCTCCTCGGCACAGAGCTGGGGTTCAGGACGCGGCGTGGCCCAGGTCCCCAGGATCAAAGGCGGGTCCCGGGTGGCAAAGATCCCCCAGGCGAAGGGTGGCCGGGCGGCGCATCCCCCGGTGGTCCAGAAGGTATTGATCCGGCAGATAAACAAGAAAGAGAAGCAGAAGGCATTCCGCTCAGCACTGGCCGCAACTGTCTGCGAAGACCTGGTCAGGGCACGGGGGCATGCATTCTCCTGCCAGGTGCCGCTGGTGATTGAGGACCGGTTCGGCGAGCTCTCAAAGGTGAGCGATATCATCTCGGCACTGGCCGCGGTAGGCGTGTTACAGGATGTGGAGCGGGCAAAGGCCAGCAAGAAGGTCCGGGCGGGCCGCGGGAAGATGAGGGGGCGCCGCTACAAACAGAGGAAAAGCCTCCTGATCGTGACTGCGGACACTCCGCTGCGGGCAGCAGGAAACCTTGCCGGCGTGGACATCGCCACGGTGGACCAGCTGAACTGCGAGCTTCTCGCACCGGGTACACTTGCCGGGAGACTCACGGTATGGACAGAGAGTGCACTCGTGAAACTGGGAGGGCAGTAACAATGGTGCTCCGTTACCCGTTCGTCACAGAAAAGGCCATGATGGTGCTCGAGAACCAGAACAAGCTCCAGTTCGTGGTTGACAATAATGCCACCAAGAACCAGATAAAGCGGGAGATCGAGCGGTCCTTTGAACAGGAAGTCACCCGTGTGTCCACCATGATGACCATGGATGGCAAGAAAAAGGCAGTAATCAGTTTCGCCAACGAGAAAGCGGCCGAGGAGATTCTCAGCCGGCTTGGCATCATGTAGGTGGGGAAGATGGGACATCGCATTACCACACAGAGCCGGGGGAAAGGAGGTCCGACCTACCGGGCTCCCTCCCACCGGTACAAGGCAGCACTGCGGCACGTGAACAGCAACGACAGCACGGTACGCGGGAAGGTAGAGGACATTGAGCATGACCCCGCCAGGCACGCCCCGATAGCACTTGTGCGGCTTGAGAACGGGAGCAAGGTCTACATGCTGATCACCGAGGGAATGGGCGTCGGAGATGCCGTGGCCTGGGGGGCAGAGGCCGAAGTCCGGAACGGGAACACCCTTCCGCTCGGGTCGATCCCCACCGGGACGTTCATCTGCAACATAGAAGCCCAGCCGAACGACGGCGGAAAATTTGTCCGCTCCGGCGGCGTCCAGGCAGTGGTGGTCGACAAGAGCGAGGGCCGGGTGGGCGTGACTATGCCCAGCGGGAAGACCAAGTGGTTCAACTACCGCTGCCGTGCCACCGTGGGAATTGTTGCCGGGGGAGGCAGAGGGGAGAAACCCTTCGTCAAGGCCGGGAAGAAGTACCACAAGATGCGGAACACCGCCTCCAACTGGCCCCGGGTACGGGGTGTGGCCATGAACGTGATCGACCATCCCTTCGGGGGCGGAGGTCATCAGCATCCCGGTCGGCCCAAGACGGTTGCCCGTGGCACCTCGCCGGGAAGGGCAGTGGGGCATATGGCCGCCAGGAGAACGGGGCTCTCAAAGAAGTGAGGGGTAAGATATGGCAAAGAAGACACAGAAGAGACTCCCGAGAAGGCGCGAGGAATTCACCTACCGGGGATTCCGGCTTGATGACCTGCGCGCAATGGGAATGTCAGAGCTGATACCGCTTATGCCCTCCCGCGCCCGCCGCAAAGTGATCCGCGGCCTTACACGGGGCGAGGAGCACCTCCTCACCCAGTTCAGGAAGGGCGATGACTCCGTCAGGACCCATCTTCGGGACATGATCATCATGCCCGAGATGGTGGGAAGGTCTGTTGAGATCCACAACGGGAAAGAGTTCTTTAAAGTGGAGCTGCAGCCCGAATCCCTCTTCCATTACCTGGGCGAGTTTGCCCTGACAAGGAGGAAGGTGAGCCACGGGAGCGCCGGTATCGGTGCCACCCGGTCGAGTAAATATGTACCGCTGAAGTGATGGACATGGCAAGAACACTTTACTCTCAGGAGATCGAGGGCGACAACGTGGCCAGGGGGAAGGCGAACGAACTTCCCATCTCCCCCAAGCATGCCATGGAGATTGCCAGTTTCATCAAGTTCAAGCGCACGGGAGAGGCCATCTCCATTCTCGAGCAGGTCATCGACAAGAAGAAAGCCGTCCCGTTCCGGAGGTTCAATCATAAGGTGGCCCATAAAAGGGGCCTTGACGGGTGGGACGCCGGTCGCTATCCCAAGAAAGCATCCCACGCCTACATCAGGCTCCTTCAGTCCGTGGTCAAGAATGCCGAGTACATCGGCCTTGATGTGGAGAAACTGGAGATCGTGCATGTATCGGCAAATCGTGGCCGCGGCATGAGGGGTATCTTCCCCCGGGCCATGGGCCGTGCAACACCCAAGCGCCGGGAGACCGTGAACATTGAGATTGTGGTCAGGGAAGTGCAGTAATGGCAGTAGAGAGAAAATTCGTGGCTGAAGGGGTACGCAAGGCCCGGGTGGAGAAGCACCTGAAGAAGGAGCTGAAACGGGCGGGGTACGGTGGCATGGACCTGCAGCGCACTCCCCTTGGGACCCAGGTCACCATATTCGCGGAGAAACCCGGTATCGTGATCGGAAAGGGCGGAAAAGTGGTCCGCCAGCTTACCCAGGACCTGGCAACCGATTTTGCGGTAGAGTCCCCCCAGATCGAGGTGCAGCAGGTGCAAAATCCCAGCTTTAATGCCCAAATCATGGCAGAACGACTGGCGAACGCCCTCGAGAGGGGATGGTACTTCCGCAAGGCAGGCCAGAGCATCATCCGCAGGGTGATGGAGGCAGGAGCGCTCGGATGCGAAGTGGTTGTTGCCGGAAAACTCACCGGAGCCAGGGCCCGGGTGCAGAAGTTCTCAGCCGGGTACATCAAGCACTGCGGAGAGCCGTCCAACACCATCGTGGAGAAGGGCTATGCAGTCGCCGTCAAAAAACTGGGTGTCATCGGGGTGCAGGTAAAGATCATCCCCGCAGGGGCAAAGATCCCTGACCACTTTGAAGTGACTGCAAAGAGGGAGAAGCCCCGTATCACCTCAGAGATTGCCATCACCGCTGTAGGTGAGGAAATCCTCGAGGACATCCCGGATGAGACAGAAGGCTTCGACGAGGAGAAGCTGCTGGGGAGGAAGTGAGCATGGCCATATTCCGTGCCCAGGAAGTACGGCAGCTCTCCGACGTGGAGTTGCAGGAGCAGATGGAGAAGCTTGGGATGGAGCTGATCCAGCACAATGGGAAGGTCAGCGCCGGGGGTTCCACCGAGAATCCCGGCCGAATCAGGGAGCTGCGCCGGACCATTGCCCGGATGAAGACCGAAGCGAACAGCAGGAGACGCGGGTGAGATGATCTCCCCCCGGAACATCCTTCGGCATGAACTCATCGGCCTGGATGTCTCTGTGGTGGAGGCCAGCAATCCTGCGCTGTCCGGCCTGTCGGGGCGGATTATCGATGAGACCAGGAACACACTGGTCATCCTGGGTGACCGGGGGCCAAAGAGGGTCCAGAAACACAGGACCCGCTTCCGCGTCACCCTCCCGGATGGTGTCCTGGTGGAGATAGACGGCTCCGTGCTGGTCATGGCACCAGAAAGGCGGATCAACGTTTTGCACAAAACCAGAGGGAAATAATGGCTAAAAACATCGGATTAAGCGTCAGGCAGCCTGAAAAGGATTGTGACGACGCAAATTGTCCGTTTCACGGCACTTTACCGGTGCGCGGCCAGGTGATCACCGGTAAGGTCGTGAGCGACCGGATGATTGGAACAGTGGTGGTAGAGCGGGCATACCTGCACTACGTGGGCAAATACAACCGCTACGAGAAGCGGAACAGCAAGATCCATGCCCACAACCCCCCCTGCATTCAGGCGAAGACCGGTGATACCGTGCGCATCGCTGAGTGCAGGCCGCTCTCCAAGACCACCACTTTTGTCGTGGTGGAGGTGCAGCCATCATGAAGGCAAAGCAGTCGAACATCCCGAGAGCACTCTCTACCGGGACCCGGATGATCTGCGCCGACAACACCGGGGCCCGCGAGGTGCAGATCGTCTCCGTGTTCGGGTACCACGGGGTACGCAGGCGGCAGCCCAAGATGGGACTTGGCGATATCGCCACCGTGAGCGTAAAGAAAGGTACCCCGGACATGCGCCGTAAACTGGTCAGGGCGGTCGTGATCCGGCAGAAGAAAGAGATGCGCAGGCCAAGCGGCCTTCGTGTAAGCTTCGAGGACAACGCGGTCGTCGTGGTGGATGAGAAGAACGAGCCACGCGGGACAGAGATCAAGGGCCCGGTCGCCAGGGAAGTTGCCGAACGGTTCCCGAAGATCGGCTCCATGGCCACTATCATTGTGTGAGGGAAAGGCTATGGTGAGGATCGAGAGTACACAACCAAGAAAGCAGAGGAAGGCCATCTACACGGCGGCTGTCCATACCCGCGGCCGTTTCCTGCATGCGGCACTCGCGTCTGCCCTCCGGGAGCAGTACCGGACACGCAGCACGCGCGTGATAGTGGGAGACACCGTCAAGGTGCTCAGGGGCGAGGCTGCAGGGACCGAAGGGCTGGTCGACGAAGTGGATACCAGGAAGTCCCGCATCGTCGTGCAGGGCGTATCAATCCCAAAGTCAGACGGGACGGAGATGCCGAGACCCATATCACCTTCCAATGTGCAGATCACCAAACTGAACCTGAAGGATCCGCGGAGGGCGGAGTCGCTGGGGGGGAGTGAATAATGTCAGATCACCTAAAGAGGCTCAACGCCCCCGAATCCTGGCACGTAGCCAGGAAGACGGAGAAGTTCATCACCAGGACCTCGCCGGGCCCGCACAACGCCAATGCCATGCCGGTCGTGGTGTGGCTGCGGGACCACATGCACTTTGCAGCGAATTTAAAAGAGGTCAAGCAGATCCTGGTCCAGAAGGACATCATCATCAATGGGAGGCCCTGCCGGAACCCCCGGATGGGAATTGGTATCTTTGACATCATCTCCATCCCCCGGGTCGGCAAGCACTACCGTATCCTGCGGGACAAGAAAGGCCGGCACAAGACCATCGAGATCGATGCCGAGTCCGCCAGGAGCCGCCTGGCAAAGGTCCGGAACAAGACGGTCATCCCGGGAGGTAAGGTGCAGCTCAACCTGCGGTTCGGCGCAAACGTGCTGGCCGACAACACCTACAAGCCCGGCGACTCGGTGGTCCTATCCCTTGAACCCGAGAACCGGTTCGCCATCCTGGATCATTTCCCCTTCGCCATCGGCAACATGGCCATGGTCATCGGGGGGAAGCATTCCGGGAAGATCGCCCGCATCGTGGGAATCGAGAAAGTACCGGGGAGCGTGCCCAACCGGGTGATCCTGGAAGACCAGGAGAGTCATACCCGCTTCGAGACCATCGACGACTACATCTACATGGTGGGCCGCGAACAGCCGGCTCTGAAAGAATGGGGGATTGAAGAATGAACCCCATGCGAAATGTCTTTGTAGAGAAGGTCGTGGTGCACATGGGAGTGGGCGAGTCGGGAGACAAGCTCACCAAGGCCGTTGACCTGATGAAGACCATCACCGGGGGTACTCCTGTGCGAAGCACTGCCAAGCAGACCAACACCACGTTTGGCATCCGCAAAGGAGCTCCCATCGGCTGCAAGGTCACCCTTCGGGGCAATCAGGCGGTCAGTTTCCTCGACACGGCGTTCAACATCGTCGAGAAGCATATCAACCGCAGCCAGATGGACCGCCAGGGAAACTTCTCATTCGGCATCGAGGAGCACACCGATTTCCCGGGGATGAGCTACGACCCCCAGATCGGCATCTACGGCATGGACATCAACGTGGTCCTCGCCCGGCGCGGGATCCGGATCGCGAGGAGGTCCGCCGAGCAGCGCAAGCTTCCCCAGAAGCAGAAGGTCAACCCCGGGGACGCCATCGCCTTCCTCAAGGCGATCCACCACGTGGAGGTGCTCTGAAATGGGAGGAGAAAAGACCAAGAAGTTCGGCCGCGGCGCAAACGAGTGCAAGATGTGCGGCCGGAAGCAGGCCCTGGTGCGGCGTTACAATATCATGTTCTGCCGCCAGTGTTTCCGGGAATGGGCACAAAAAATGGGCTTTAAAAAGATGAACTAGAGGGAGATTCGGCATATGGCAAGACTCAATACAATCGCAGACGGCATGTGCGCCCTCAAGAACGCGGCAGACGGAGGCAAGTCCTCAGTGATCATCGAGCCGGCCAGCAAGCTGCTGGGATCGATGTTCCGCATCATGCAGGAGGCGGGATATATCAACGGCTTTGATTTCATAGAGGACGGACGGGGAGGCCAGTTCATGGTGCACCTGAACGGCAGGATCAACCGGTGCGGGGCCATCTCCCCCCGCTACTCAGTGCAGCTCTCTGAGCTGGAATACTGGGAGACCCAGTTTCTCCCGGGGAAGAATTTCGGCATACTCCTCCTCTCCACCTCGAAGGGTGTCATCACCCATGAACAAGCCCGCCGCGAGGGAGTGGGCGGGGAACTGCTGGGGTATGTATACTAGAAGGGGTGCGTGGAAGCAATGGCAACAGAACGAACAGTCCGCATCCCCAAGGGTGTGAAGGTAGAGATTGAAGGGGCCCTATTGAAGGTGAAAGGACCAAGGGGCCAGCTGGAGAGGAGTTTCCGCTTCCCCCAGATCGCCATGAGCGTTGCCGGGGACGAAGTGGTCATCTCCACCGGGTCAGACCGCAAAAGGATCGTGGCCATGGTGGGGACCATCCAGGCGCACGCAGCAAACATGTGCAAGGGCGTGAACGAGGGGTTCGAGTATCGCATGAAGGTGGTTTACAGCCATTTCCCCATCCAGCTCAAGCTGGCGGGGAACAGGCTGGAGATCAACAACTTCCTTGGCGAGAAGAAGTCACGGTACGCCCATATCACGGAAGGAGTTACCGCAAAGGTGGGAAATGACGAGATCGTCCTCACCGGCATTGACCGCGAGACGCTCGGGATCACGTCGGCGAACATCGAACATGCCACAAGGATCCGGAACCGGGACCCCCGTATCTTCCAGGACGGCATCTACCGGGTCCAGAGGGGATGAGGATCATGGCTGACGATACAATTCGACTTATCCGTGTCAGGGCCCAGAAGTCCGCCCGTTTCAGGAGAGACGGGGCAGGAAAGAAGGAGCAGCTTGCCGACACCTGGAGGAGACCCCGCGGGCTTCACAACAAGCAGCGGATCCAGAAGAAGGCCAAGGGCCCCCTGCCCACCCCGGGATATGGAAGCCCTGTGGATGTCAGGGGAATGCACCCCAGCGGGTACCGCGACGTGCTGGTCCATACCCCGGACGAACTTGCAGGTCTCGACCCCACGCTGGATGCGGTCCGGATCGGTGCCTCAGTAGGGGCGAGAAAGCGAGGGGTCATCCAGGAAAAAGCCCTGTCTGCAGGGCTGAAAGTCCTCAACCCCAAGGACCTCACCGCGAAGAAGCAGGCACCCGCCCAGGAAGAAGAGCCTTCAACCGATGAGGAGGTAGACGAGAATGACTAATCTCGCCACCCAGAAGCGGATATCCGCCTCTATCCTGAAATGCGGGGTGAACCGGGTCCGGTTCGATCCCGAGAGGGCATCTGATATCCAGAATGCCATCTCACGGGAAGACCTCCGCACCCTCATCGATGAGGACGCCATCCAGGCTCTCCAGCCCAGGGGAAACAGCAGGGGGAGAGCGAGAGAGAAGATGGCCAAGCGGTCTTACGGGCACTGCAAGGGCCCGGGACGCCGCAGGGGAGCTGCCGGGGCCAGGAATCCCCGGAAACGCCAGTGGATCCAGAAGATCCGGGCCATTCGAAAGACGCTCACAGAGCTTCGGGACAACGGGGAGATCAATCCTCACCTCTACCGCATGCTGTATCGGCAGGCGGCGGGTGGCCAGTTCAGGAGCGTTGCGCACCTGAAGGCCCACCTGGCACTCATCACCGGGAGGATGAAGTAACATGGCAACAGGACCGCGTTATTTCGTTCCCTTCCGCAGGAGGAAGGAGGGCAAGACCAACTACTATGCCCGGGCAAAACTGGTGGTATCCGACCAGCCCCGCATGGTGGTGCGCCGCACGAATCATCATATCATCATCCAGCTGGTCACTGCAGAGATGGACGGGGACCGGACCCTGGTCACCGCCCATTCGAGCGAGCTGTCCAGATACGGGTTTTCGGGGTCCACCTCCAGTACACCTGCAGCATACCTCACCGGGGCGCTCTTTGCGGTAAAAGCCCTGAATGCAGAGTATGAATCTGCCATACTGGATATCGGCCTGCACCGGGCAACAAAGGGAGCCCGCATTTTCGCTGCCCTGAAAGGGGCGGTGACCGCAGGCCTGGATGTTCCCCATGGAGAGGAGATACTCCCCGATGATAACCGTGTGAAAGGTGCGCACATCGCAGCATATGCACCAGAACGCGCTGGTGGCCTTGTGCAGAATGTGGAACAGACTATGGACGCCATCATGAAGGAGCTGGAGTAATATGGCATATGAGAAAGAGGAATGGATTCCCCTGACCGGACTCGGGAAGATGGTGGTAGCCGGCCAGCTCTCGAGCATCGACCAGGTGCTGGAGAGCGGGCGGCCCATCAAGGAGCCCGGTATCGTGGATGCCTTCCTCCCCGACCTCGAAGATGAGGTCCTGGACATCACCATGGTGCAGCGGATGACCGACTCCGGCCGCCGGGTGAAGTTCCGCGCCGTCGTGGTGGTTGGGAACAGAAACGGGTATATCGGGTTTGGGCAGGGCAAGGACTCCCAGGTAGGAGAGGCCATCAAGAAGGCCATCGTGCATGCCAAGACCAACCTGATCAAGGTGCGCAGGGGCTGCGGCAGCTGGGAGTGCGGCTGCGACATTGCCCACTCCATACCCATGATGGTGGAGGGGGCAGCAGGCAGCGTCCGTGTCACCCTCAAGCCGGCGCCACAGGGAATCGGCCTGGTGACAGGAGATATCAGCAAGAAGGTGCTGGAACTGGCGGGCATCCGGGACGTATGGACATTCTCCCGGGGCCAGACCAGGACCACCATCAACTTTGCAAAGGCCACCTTCAATGCCCTGAAGGCCACCAATATGATCCGCACAGGAGGCCAGGAGTAATGTACGCAATCGTGCAGGTCCGCGGGGTGGTGAATACCCGGCGGGACATCAAGGATACGCTGAAGATGCTCCGCCTGCACCACATCAATCACTGCGTGCTGGTCCCGGATACCCCGGAATACCTTGGGATGATCCGGAAGGTCAAGGACTTCGTGGCCTATGGTGAGGTGGATATCGATACCATCGAGACTATCCTCCGTACCAGGGGCAGGGTGGAAGGAAACAGGCCTCTTACGGATGACTACGTGAAGGAGAACTCCTCCTACCCGGGCATTACCGAGTTTGCCAGGGCCCTGGCATCCGGGGAAGCCCGGCTGTCGGATATCCCGGGCGTAAAGCCTGTCCTCAGGCTCCATCCCCCCCGGAAAGGATACCGTACCATCAAGAGGACCTACCCCCAGGGCGGGGCCCTCGGATACTACGGGAAGGAGATCAACACGCTCCTCTACAAGATGAGGTGAAGCGATGCCAGTGAACAAGCGATCAAAATTCCGTGGCTCAAGAACGTGTGGGGGAGGCACCCACAAGAACCGCAGGGGAGCAGGGAACCGGGGCGGAAGGGGCCGGGCAGGCCACCGCGATCACCGGTTCTCCCATTTCCTGGTGTACGGGGAAGTGCACAACGGCAAGCATGGGTTTTTCAACCAGACCTCGGACACCATGAAGGTGCTCTCCGTGGGAAGGCTCGACGAGATGATCGAGGAGCTCATTGCTGCCGGGATTGCCTCCCGCGAGGGTGATACAGTGGTGATCCTCGCGGATCAGATCGGTATCGATAAGATACTTGGCAACGGAAGAGTCACACAGAAGATGCACGTCTCGGCACGTGCATTCTCCGGACAAGCAAAACAGAAGATAGAGGCGATGGGTGGCCAGGCCCTGGTTATCTGATCCCTTTTTGTGGTGAAAAAATGGGAGAACTTCTGGACCGAATGGAACCGCTGCTCGCAGCGATGCCCACCGTAAAAAGCCCTGAAGGTCACGTCCACTTCAAGAACAAGCTGGTGTGGACCGCGGGGATCCTGATCCTGTATTTTGTACTTACCAATATCCCCCTGTTTGGCCTTGACCCGGGCTCCCAGGATATCTTCTTCTACTGGCGTGCCCTCCTGGCAGGTGCCAGCGGGTCGCTGGTGCAGCTTGGTATCGGCCCCATCGTGACCGCGTCCATCGTGCTGCAGCTCCTGAAAGGGGCGGACTTGATCCACATCGATACCAGCGATCTCAAAGGGCAGATCCAGTACATGGGCCTGCAGAAGCTCCTGATCTTCGTCATGATCATTGTCGAGGCTGCCCCGAACCTGGTGGGCGGCTTCCTGATGCCTGACCCGGCGATCGCCGACATGTTCTTTGGCGGGAACCTCTTCCTGGTCTCGTTCATCATCTTCCTGCAGGTATGCATTGGCGGCCTCCTGATCGTCTTCATGGATGAGGTGGTCACCAAGTGGGGTATCGGCTCCGGGGTGGGTCTCTTCATCATCGCCGGTATATCCCAGGCTATCATCAACGGGTTCATCAACTGGGCCCCGGTAAGCGACCAGTATCCGGTCGGGTTCTTCCCCCGGATTGCTGCGGTGATCATGGATGGGGCCAATTTCCTGCAGTACATGGGCACCGATATGATCGCGTTCATCACCACCATCGCTATCTTCCTGGTCATCGTGTACGTGGAGTCTACCAGGATCGAGATACCGATGGCCCACGCGCAGGTGCGGGGGGCGAGGGCGAGGTTCCCTGTAAAGCTGATCTACGCCAGCGTGCTGCCGATGATCCTCGTCCGCGTGCTGCAGGCGAACATCCAGATGATTGGACTCTTCCTGAACAACGTAGGGATAACTATATTCGGGACTTTCCAGGGCGCGACCCCTACAGGTGGCCTTATGTGGTACCTGGCCCCTATCAACGGGCCTTCGGACTGGATGTGGTGGTTATACGACCTCGGCCACGCTCCATGGGAGGTGCTCACCAGGATGGGGATCGATATTCTGGTGGTAGTGGTCGGTGGTGCCATCTTCGCCCTGTTCTGGATCAAGACCGCGGGTATGGATTCAAAAGACGTCGCACGCCAGATCCAGCACTCGGGAATGTCAATCCCGGGATACAGGCGGAACCCCCAGGTGCTGGAGAAGTACCTGGACCGCTACATCCCCCGGGTAACCGTAATCGGCGGGGTATTCATCGGGGTCCTCTCGGTCTTTGCCAACCTCTTCGGTGTGATCGGGGCGGTAAGCGGGACGGGTCTCCTGCTCACGGTGTCCATCACGTACCGGCTCTATGAGGAGATTGCAAGCCAGCAGATCATGGAGATGTACCCCTTCATGCGGACATTTTTCGGGAAGGAGTGAGAATGAAAGGAAGGAGAGTGATCGTGACCGGAGTCCCAGGGGTCGGAAAGACCACCGTCGTGACCGGTGCGCTGAAGATCCTGGAGGGGGAGGGGATCTCCTACAGATCCCTCAACTTCGGGACCTATATGTTCGAGACCGCCCAGAAGGAAGGGCTTGCAAAGGACCGGGACGAGATGCGCAGGCTCCCCGGGGATGCCCAGAAGACGCTGCAGCAGAGTGCTGCCCGTGCCATGGCCAGGGAGAGCGGGAACATCCTCGTCGACACCCATGCCTCAGTCAAGACACCCAGGGGATTTCTGGCCGGCCTGCCCGAGTGGGTGCTGCGGGAACTGATGCCGGACACCATCATTCTTGTGGAGACAGACGAGGACCAGATTTTGATGCGCCGGCTCTCGGACGAGACCAGGACCAGGGACATGGAGGGATCCGGGTCGATCTCCGATCACCAGCAGTTCAACCGGGCAATTGCAGCCTCCTATTCCATGCTGACCGGGTGCACCATCAAATATGTCACCAATGCTGATTTTCTGCTTGAACGTGCGGTAGAAGAGATGGCAGCAGTACTCAGGTGAGCGGGATGAAGAAGAAGTTCGGGGGTTTTATCGCCCTGCTGGTGGCGATGGGCATGATCCTCTCCTATAGCATCGCCCCTATCCGCGATGGGGTGGGAGCTGCTCTTGATACTGTTCTCGGGCCCCTGGCGGGGTTGATGCCTTTCTATATCCTGATCATTCTCCTCTCATCCATTACGGGGCTCTACTCCTCACTCATACAGAAGTATACGATCGATTACGAGCGGATGACCGAGGTGCAGGAGAAGAACAAGGTCTTCCAGAGGGAGTTCAGGGAGGCCCAGCTCTCGGGGGACGAGAAGCGGATCAAGAAGATGGATGCAAAGAGGGACAAAGTGATGAAGGAGCAACTGGAGCTCTCCCAGCAGCAGTTCACGCCTATGGCCTATATTATGATCATCACCGTGCCCATCTTCTTCTGGCTCCTCTTCAGGATGGGCGTCACTCCAGACGCGCAGATCACCATGCCATTCTTCGGGACGCATCTCCTCAATGTCGCGGTGCTCGGTCCTGTGCCGGCATGGATCCTGTGGTACATGATCTGCTCCCTCTCCATCAGCCAGGTGGTCAGGAAGTCCCTGAATATCGGGGGCATCTGATGCGTATCACGGTGAGCGGGCTCCCCGGAAGCGGGACCACCTCGCTTGCCCGGCACCTGGCAGAAACTCACGACTACACCCTCATCTCCGCTGGCGAGGTGTTCCGGCAGATGGCCCTGGAGAAGGGCCTTGACCTCGCGGAGTTCGGGAGACTGGCAGAACACAATCCCTCTATTGACAGGGAGATTGATGCCCGCCAGCGGGAGATTGCAGAGCAGCAGGACGGGATCATCGCCGAGGGGAGGCTCTCGGGGTGGTGCGTGCGCAATGCCGACCTGAAGATATGGCTCCAGGCCCCAATGGAGTGCAGGGTGGAGCGGATCTTCTCCCGGGACACCCTGGAAGACCTCGATACAGCCCTCACACTGACCCGTGAGCGGGAAGCCTCCGAAGCTCACCGCTACCGGGAATATTATTCCATCGAAATCACTGATCTCTCTCCCTATCACCTGGTTCTCAACTCAGAGAAGTTTGGAGTGGAGGATCTCTCCACCCTGGTGGAGGCGGCCATAAGCCAAATAGAGAAGGGAAAAGACATCGCTTAACCTGTCGACCACCTCAATTGTACACTCTTCTTCCTTTCCTGCACTTTTCAGACCCCACTTGCCACCCGGGACTTTCCTGACATACGGGTGCAACTTTCATCAGGGCTTATTATAGTGAAGTACATTGATAGTAGTTTTATGCAAATAAGGGGTGCTGTGACCTTTTTCGCAAGGGAGCGGGCGCCATGAGACTCAAAGTGCTGGCCGACAATTCCACTCTTATCGACCGTTACTACCTCGCCGAGCCGGGGTTCTCGGCACTGGTGGAGACAGGAGAGGGGAAAGTGCTCTTTGACCTGGGATATTCTGACGTCTTTCTCAAAAATGCACTGAAGATGGGGGAGTCCCTCCTTGATCTCCGGTATGTTGTCCTCTCTCACGGGCATCTCGATCATACATGGGGCCTTGTGCACCTCGTAATGGCACTGACGGAGGCGCAGATCGAGAAGAGAGACTATCGCAGGCCGGACCTGGTCGCACACCCCGATGTATTCCTCACCAAGCAATCGGGCAGGGTCCCGGAGTCCGGCTCGCTCCTCTCAGAAGAGAAGTGCCGTGAGCATTTCGCTCTCGAGTTCTCCCGTGAACCTCTCTGGCTCTCCAAAGACCTGGTGTTCCTGGGAGAGATCCCCCGGAAGTTCGCATTCGAGTCCCCCGAATCAGGGAGGATGAGAAAGCGACATGGAGCCCTTGAACCAGACATCATGGCAGATGACAGTGCCCTGGCCTGGAGAGGGAGAGACGGCCTGGTGGTGATAACCGGGTGCTCCCATGCCGGTATCTGCAATATTGTTGCGAGGGCTCGCGAAGTGTGCAGGGAAGAGCGTGTGCAGGACATCATTGGAGGGTTCCACCTCATGACTGCACCCGAAAGCCGCCTGGATGCCATGGTTGCAACCCTGGCAGAGATGGGTGTGACGCGGATGCACCCCTGTCACTGCACCGGTTTCAAGGCCGTACACCGGCTGGCGGAGTCATTTTTGGTGGAGGATACCGGGTCCGGGATGGTGTGCGAATATAACTGAATGTGCATTCGCGGAACGCCCCAGGCCGCAGTCCTTTTTTCCACTAAAAATGTACAACCGTGGCATGATACTTGCGCGAATGCACATGGCAAAGCCATGTGCATCGAAGGCATGTGCATTCGCGGAACGCCCCAGGCCGCAGTCCTCTTTTCCACTAAAAATGTACAACCGTGGCATGATACTTGCGCGAATGCACATGGCAAAGCCATGTGCATCGAAGGCATTTTCATTTTTTAAAGGACTATATACTCATACATTTTCCGGATGGATGGCCAGGCATGGACGAAGATGGAGATGTGGATCTCTTTGTGGTCAGGGAATGGGACACCCGCGCCCTCGTGGACCTCTACCGCGCGGGAGGCTGGTGGAAAGAGGGGTGGGACTCTGCACAGATACCCCTCCTGATCCGATCCACCTTCTCCTTTGTGGTGGCAGTTCACCGGCAGAGCGGCCGCACGGTCGGAATGGGAAGGGCTATCTCGGACGGGGTTTCTGATGCGTATATCCAGGACCTGGTAGTCCTGCCCGAATTCAGGAGAAGAGGGGTGGGGAAGGCACTGGTGGAGAGGCTGGTGGAGAACTGCCGTGCCAGGGGGATCACCTGGATAGCGCTGGTGGCTGAACCGGATACCTGCGACTTTTACGCCGGGATGGGATTTACTGTCATGGAAGGCCATATCCCCATGCTCTACCGCGGAGGGGATACCACGTGCTGACCATCTCCCAGTTCAGCCCGGTCACCCTGGATGAGCGGCGCCTCTTCCAGGACCATTATACCCGCTATCCACAGGTGCACAGTGACAACCTCTTTACCAACATGGTCTGCTGGAACCATTATGCCAATTATGCCTATCTGCAGACCAGAGGTTCCCTCCTCATCAGCAGTACTATCCTGGGAAAGATCAAGTTCCGCCCACCTATCGGGCCCCGTGACCCGGACCTGCTCGCAGATGTGATCGGTCTTGCTGTGAGGGAGGGCGACGAGGCACCGCTGGTGCTGGTAGACACCCCGACCAGGGAATGGATACAATACCTGTATCCTGATCTTGTCCTTCACGTGGATCGCGACCACTTCGAGTATGTCTACCAGACGAATGAGCTGGCCCGGCTCCCGGGGGGGAATTACCTCTCGCTGCGGCGCCAGCTCAACAAGTTCAGGAAGCACTGCCAGCCAGTGATGGAAGAGATATCGCCGGAAAATCTTCCGGATGTGAGGACCTTTCTCCTGGAGTGGTGCGAATGGAAGCAGTGCAACGACCACCCCTTCCTCACCTACGAGAAGGACGCAGTACTCTATGCCATCGCGCATTTCCGGGAACTGGAGCTCTCCGGGCTGCTCATACGGGTGCAGGGAAAAGTGGGGGCAATGGCCCTATTTGAGGAGCTGAATCCCGAGACTGCGGTGATCCATTTTGAGAAGGGCCTGCCCGACTGCGAGGGCATCTACAAGGCCATCAACGCAGAGACCGCAGCATTCCTGGAAGGGAGATATACGTATATCAACCGGGAGAGCGACATGGGGGTTCCGGGGCTCCGGGAGGCCAAGACAAGGTACCATCCCCACCATATGGTGGAAGTATCCTATGCCCTGCGGGATGACCTGGCCCTGTTGATTTGAGTAACACAAAAAGCCCTCGCGCACCTTCTGCGCGGCATTATTCTGCAATGATCTGAAAAATACTACGTATAATAATATTTTTTATTTTATACCCGAAAAAATATCATCATTTTGAACGTATTTTTCTATTGAGAATGGGTGGTGCGCGTTGAGAATCGGGGCAATTCTGTGCCTTTTTCAAATAAAGACTGATTTTGTCATATTTCTTTGAAAAAGGCTCAATATTTGCCTATATTATCCGAAAAGGACAGCAAAACGAGTGGGGAATAAGGCAAAGCTTTAAAATAGGAAAATTTAACTTCTTAGATAGTAGTTCCATGGGGAACTATGGTGGGAGAATTCAAATGCTTGAAATGAAGCGTGAAGTAAACGTCCGGAATATGAAGGACGACGACGTGGTAAAGAAGTTCCAGACAGACAAGGCGTGGGGTTTGTGCACTATGGTGGATTTGAAGCACTGTGACCCGGAGACTATAAGGGACCCGGAGAAGATCCAGGAATTCATTATCCAGCTCTGCGATCTCATCGAGATGAAGAGATTCGGCGACCCCACTATAGTTCACTTCGGCCCCTGTGCCAAGGTAGCAGGCTACTCCATGACCCAACTGATCGAGACCTCGCTGATATCCGGTCACTTTGCCAATGAGACAGACTCGGCATACCTGGATATCTTCAGCTGCAAGGAGTATGCCCCTGAAAAGACCGCGAAATTCTGCAAGGAGTTCTTCGGTGCAAAATCGATGGACTTCTCCGTAGCATTCAGGTACTGAGATCAGGCAGAAGATATCATTGGTAGTTCCCCCGCGGCACAAGGGGGAAGAGAATAATCCTTTTTTCACACTATTACAGGATATTGCCCAAGGGCATTCCTGCGAAGGATCAGTCGGACCAATTCTTGGGCGGATCCCGGAAATGACCCTGTTTCATGCTGCCCGGGGTGTTGTTGCAGATGCCGGAAAATGGGGAATCAATGGGTTTTTTCGTTGATGGTCGATGAGTTTTCAATACCACCCTCCCCGCTACATGCATTGAGCGGATACTGGTAGCGTGCAGATAATCTGCAGCAGGTCGCTGGAGAGAGATCCTAGAGGAGACCAATCATGCCATCGGCAATAATCTTCACCGCGATGGCCGCAACCAGCATCCCAAGGACTTTTGCCATGATATCGATGATGGTGTCGCCAACGATCTGCTGGATATGGGACGAGAACCGGAGAACGATCCACGTTGCCGCAAGGGAGAGAGTGATCGCGATTGCCGGCACCAGGATGCCGTACTCCTCTGAAAGGAGGATCACGGTAGTGATAGCGCCAGGCCCGCAGAGGAGCGGCGTTCCGATTACCACGCCCGCTACCGATGGCGAAGGTCCTTTTGATCTCCCGATATCGAGACCGAGCGCCATCTGCATCCCCAGGATGAAAAGAAGGATACCCCCGGCAACCTGGAAGCTCGGCATACTGATTCCAAGGATGTCGAAGATGAAGAAATTAAAGAAGAGGAAGATATAGAGGAGAAAGCCGGCCACTGCCACTGCGATAAGCGCCTGCTTGTTGATCTCGGCAGCGGGCTGCCCCTTGGTCATTGAGGTGAATATCGGCACACTGAGAATGGGATCCAGGATGACAAAGAGGGCCGAGAAGGCGTAAATGACCGATGTGAGCAGGTCGGGCATGGCTGGTGTGAGAGTACTTTCATTTTCCAGTATTATAAAAGCGCGGATGAAATGCCCCAATTCAAGAAATACGAATAGGTCTAGTCAATAAAAGATGTCAGATGCTCTTCTGGTATGTTCCTGATCGATAGGGGGGGTTGATGCCAGATTCTGGGGGTGTCCGGCAAAATGAAAAAACCAGGTAACATATCCAGACAGAGCATTAGTATATGCACCCCTGACCTTAAAAACATTCATATTACTCTCATAATGCGGCAAGAAAAGGTAATGCAGGGCAAATTCCGGACCATTATGTCACTCTCCGTAATGTGAGGATCCCCATCATTGCACACAGAGGGTTATCGGAGGATCTCCTGACATTTCGGTCAACCGGTAACTCTGCTCGTGTTACCTGGTATGCGGGTTCCGGATAGTTACCTGATGATCAGGAAGACTCACTGTTCATCGGCGGTCCACAAGCCTCTTCGGACGCCCTTTCACCCTTGAGAGTTCAAGACCTCCCGGGGTGGTGAAGTGGAAATGGATTTGGAAGTCCTTTGAGAGTTCTGGTGCGAGGCCGGGTTTGATGCGGAGGAATGAGGCGAGGAAACGCTCCCCAATATCTTCCCTGGGCAGGTCTCCAGGGTTGAGTGCTTCCATGTTCACCTGCAGGGTCACCCCCCCGTCCTTTTCCGGATATACAAATGCCTCGTATTCTCCCGTCAGGTACTCCATATGCTCGGGCTGGAAGACACCGCGCTCAATATCAACCCGGTTCACCGGAATACCCAGTATCCAGAGGGTTTCAGCTTCGCGCTGGGGGGTATAGATCTTCATATGCGTCCTTCCGCAGGCACAGGGCGAACGGGTGAGTACGACGGTGGTATCCTCTGTATCGTAATTGATAAGAAGGGTACCGCATCGGCCTTCATGGGGGATCAGGGTGGTGAGCACTGCCCTCCCGCACTCGCCGTCCGGGACAAAACCTCCCATGGCGGGATCGTATACGTCCAGGTGAACAAGGTCCTCGGGCACGTGGAGCCCGGAGCGTTCACTGCACTCCCCGCACATGGTCCCCTCGGTGCTGCCATAGGTGTTGAACACTTCACGATCCCATACCTCCGCCAGGTAGGCCCTCGACTCCTCGGCAAAGCTCTCCCCCCCCACAATGAGCCTCTCGAGTGACGTATCTCGCGGATCCTGGCCTTCTGCACTCAATTGCCGTGCGAGTCTCAGCAGCTTAAACACGCTTCCCACGATCCCCGTAGGCCGATAACTCTCAAGGATACGGTGCGGGAAGGTGCATTTTCCGGTGGGGATGATGGTCATCCCTATCCCCCGGGCAGCGAGTGTCATGGTATTAGCCCCCACGTTCATTCCGTAGGATGCGCAGATCACTACCCTGTCACCCTTCCCAAAGCCCTGGGATACGAAGATCCGCGCATACTTGGCAGCATAGCGCTCCCAGTCATCCCAGGTCAGAAAGAAGCTTTTGGGGGTTCCGGAGGTCCCGCTGGTCTCGTGTACGGTGAAGATCTCCTCCCAGGGGACGCTCCTGAACAGGAATGTATCTGTCAGGGGTGGCTGGTTCTCACGTATGGTCTTGCCTGAGATGACGGGGAGCTGGGCCAGGTCATCGTGGCACCTTACGTCCTGCGGGCGTATGTGATGTTCCCGGAACCACTTCCGGTAGAATGGTGAATGTTCATTGGCATACTCAACGGTATATCTGATTCGTTCGTCCACCAGGGAATCGAGTTCATCCCGGGGCAGGGTCTCCATGTGGCGGTCGAAAAATGCACCGGATGACATTCTATGATTGTTCTGTCCCAGGGATGAATATATTCTCCCTTCCCGGTCAATCATGGGGGCGTGATACATGTGGCATCTCTTTCCAGGGTGGATTTTTCAGAATAGAGAAGATCTTGCCGATGAAAAATAGAAAGACCGTTTCCAGGAAAAATAGATTTAAATTCTGCCAGGGTATCACATAGTTTATCAGAAAGGATGTGTGAACATGGCTGGACCGAAACGCTATAAATGTAAAGTATGTGGCTACATTTACTCCCCTGTACGGGGAGAACCGCACAATGGTATCCCCGCCGGGACTTCGTTCGAAGATCTGCCGGATACTTACATCTGCCCCATCTGTGGTATGGAAGGAAAGGGTAAGGTGGGAAAATGGGGATTCGATGAGTGGGTCCCCACCAAGTGGATCTGCTCGGTATGCGGGTATGTGTATGACCAGAAGCGGGGGGAACCGCACCGGGGCATCAAACCGGGCACTGCATTTGAAGACCTCCCCGATGACTATACCTGCCCGGTGTGCAACCTGGACCCGAAGATCTCAAAGCAGTATGGGAAGGTGTTCAAGCAGGGATTTGATCCCCTGGATATTCCATGATCCTTTTTTTCTGTTTCAAGGACTGACCTCCCTTCGGTAATCACTCTACAAGAGCGTGGTGCCGGGAAGACGGTGCCGGCTCCATTGAGTGTTCTTTCCTCTTCCCCTGCCACATGAGAAGGGCTTTTTGGTTCGGGTGGGGGTGATTGAGCGTCACCTGGTCTTTCCCGACCCTTTATGGAAAACCCCGCGCATCCCCCCGTTGAGACATCTTCACTCCCCCATTTCTGAAAAAATCGGATCTCTCCGGAGTATTGAGCGTGGGAATGCCCGAGGAAGGATCAACAGGGAAGTCTCCGCATGGGGTGCACCCCCACCGGTCAAAAAGACCCAATCATACATATCGCATCATATGGTATATGACTGGAGAGCAGGGTTTTTTTGCACATAAAGCCCTGCACCATCAATGGGTTGGCCACAACGGGAATGTGCAGATTAATACCTCCCTACTGCAACATTTTTACAGGACACGCTGAACCCAGGTGCGTTTCGACATGTTTGAGCGAATCCTCATCCCCACCGATTTTTCGTGGTATGCCCAGAAGACCATGCAATATGCCACAGAGATCCCGGGAGTCACTGAAGTGGTGCTCCTGCATATCACGGATGATATGCAGGATTGCGGGACCTGGCACACCCTGGCAGAGGTGAAGAGTGCGCCAGGCACTCCGGCCCATGCGCTTGCATATGCCGGTGAAGCGCTTGAGAAGGCAGGATTATCCGTGACCTACGAGATCGCCACTCCGGGAGAGAGGGGTATCCATACAGGGATCCTGGAGTGCGCAGAGAGACAGGGGGCAGACCTTATTCTCATCGGGGGGAAGGGCAGGGGATTTCTCCAGGATATGCTCATCGGGCGCGTCTCCAAGAAGATCCTGGAAGAGTCCAGGGTACATGTCCTAGTTACCCATTTCCGGGATACCCCTGGTCCGGAGGACGAAGTCCCTTCATCACCCCGGCACAGGGAGAGCACTCTCTTCTCCCGCATCCTCGTTCCCGTGGATTTCTCCCGGCCGACCTACGAGACCATCGATTTCGTGAGTGAGATGGGGGGATACGACGAACTGATCCTTCTCCATGTCATCGCCACGGTTGACGACCGGCATGACCTGCAGAAGAAGCTAAAGCATTCCCTGCAGATCCTCTCGTCCCTGCAACGGGACCTATCTTCAGTATTCGGGAAGATCAGCCCCCTTATCAGGTTCGGGGATCCTGCAGAAGAGATCTGCAGGATGGCCGATGAAGAGCGCGCAACCCTGATCCTCATCTCCCGGTATGGGGCTTCGGATTACACCAGGAATACTCCGATAGGAAGTATCGCGGCGGAAGTGGCAAGACGTGCTCGAATCCCGGTACTGGTTCGCTACCCTGAATCTCCTCTCGATGTGGAGGTGCGGGTCCTCACCAGTGATGAACTCTCACGTGCAGAGGAGGTATGGTCTCATTACCGCCAGCAAAGACCCGATCCGTCTGCCGATCGCATATTCGGGGTTTTCGTGGAGGGGGAGATGGTGTCCGTCGCCCGATGCAGACGGTACACCGATGGCCTGGAGGTGGATGGAATCTT
>JALOPW010000045.1 GCA_025453675.1 Methanolinea sp. | reverse complement strand
AAATGCGATCTTCTTATTCCCACTTTGTATTCCTGTACAGGGGCCTATCCGTTGTGCAAATGAAAATCGCAAAATGCGATTTTCATAAAAAAAGATTCAGGCGAGGTAATCCGCAGGTGTTGGCATCTGCTCCTTGAGCCCTTTCCGCTTGCGGATGGCGGTCACCACTTCCTTCAGCAGGTTGTTTGGGACCATCTCAAAGCCGGCAAACTCGGTGCTCCACATGGCCCGCCCCTCTGTCGCGGACCTGATATCCCCCGCAAACCCGAAGAGCTCGGCAACAGGGGCCTTGCCCACGACGGTCACGGTGTCTCCCTCACTCTGGATATCGTATACCTGTCCCCTCCGGCCCTGGATCTGGGAGGTCGCATTCCCCATCTGGTCGGTGGGGACCGTGATCTGGATCTTCTGCACAGGCTCGAGCAGTGCATCGCCCGCAAGGAGCATGCCGGCCTTGACCGCTGCCCTGACGGCAGGGATGACCTGCGCAGGGCCCCGGTGAATGGCATCCTCGTGCAGTTTCACGTCCACCAACCGGAGCTTCAGGTTCTGCACCTTCTCATCGGCAAGGGGGCCCCCATCCAGGGCTTCATGGATACCCTCCAAGATCAGCTCCATGGTCTCGTTCAGGTACTGGATTCCTTTGGTCATATCGATAAACATGGTGTGGCCATAGATGTCTTTCACGCTCTTGGCCTCATCCTTGTCCATCCCGGCGCCGATCAGGGCATCACGCCGCTCCAGTTGGGACTGGTTCATGGAGACCTTCCCGGACTTGATCAGGTCCACGATGGCATCCGGGAGGACCTCGAGTTCCAGGTAGAAGCGGTTGTGCCGGTTCGGGGACTTCCCCTCCACCGGTCCTGCTTTCTGGGTCACCGTCTCCCGGTACACCACGATGGGCTCGGAAGTGAGAATCTCCACACCCTTGTCTCTCTTGATACGGCCGGTGACGATCTCCAGGTGGAGCTCTCCCATGCCTGATATGAGGTGCTCACCAGTCTCCTCGTTGATGTTGATCTGGAGGGTGGGATCTTCCTTTGCCACCTGGCGGAGCACCTCGACGAGTTTCGGGAGATCCTTCATGTTCTTGGCCTCCACCGCAACCGTCATGACCGGCTCACTGTAGTGTTTCAGTGACTCAAACGGGGTCATGTCTAGGAGCGTGGTCACGGTCGATCCCACGACGGCGTCCTTGAGCCCGGTCACGGCTGCAATATTTCCGGCCGTGATCTCCTCCACCTCTACCCTCGTGGGCCCCATGAAGATTCCCACCTGCTGCAGGCGGTTGACCTTCATGGCAGTGCCCATCACGTAGAGCTCGGAACCGCGCTTGATCCTCCCTGAAAAAAGTCTCCCGGTGGCCACTTCTCCTGCGTGGGGATCAAATGAGATGTCGGTGACCATCAGGGTTGCAGGACCGGTCGGGTCGCACTCGAGCATTGCCTTCCCCTCGGGGGTGGTGGCATCCCCGTGCCAGATCACCCTGATACGCCGCTTCTGGGAGTCTTTTGGGTTCGGCAGGTGCTTGACCACCATGTCCAGCACCACCTCGCAGAGGGGGCTTCTCTTGGCCAGGTTCTTCATGTCCCCGGTCCGGCAACTCTCGTAAACCTCCTTGAACGAGACCCCGCTCCTCTTCATGAAGGGTACCGAGACTGCCCAGTTGTAGAGGGCCGATCCAAACGCCACGGTTCCCATGGATGCATCCAGTTTCCACCCGGCATTGTAGGCCTCCTCGTTCATACCCTTGATCAGCTTGTTGACCTTGTCGATGACCCTGCCCAGGCGGATCTGCATCTCCATCTCGTCCACCTTGAGCTCGTTGATCAGGCGGTCCACCTTGTTGATAAAGAGTACCGGGCGGACACCTTCTTTCAAAGCCTGCCGCAGCACCGTCTCGGTCTGTGGCATGGTCCCTTCCACCGCATCTACCAGCACCACTGCGCCATCTACCGCCCGCATGGCCCTGGTGACGTCACCACCGAAATCCACGTGGCCGGGCGTGTCGATCATGTTGATCAGGAACTCATGGCCTTCATACTCGTGGACCATGGAGACGTTGCTTGCATCTATAGTGATACCGCGGGCCTGCTCCTCCTCATCCGAGTCCATGAAGAGCTGTTTGCCGGCCAGTTCCTCGGATATAATCCCTGCCCCCGCGAGGAGGTTGTCAGAGAGCGTGGTCTTGCCATGATCGATGTGGGCAACGATACCGATATTCCGGATGTGTACCGGATCACTCATCAGTTCAGTGACTTTCTCGATTGATTTTTTGCCTCGGGCCATCAAAAACACCACAAAAAAGTGAATATAATTCCTTATCTGGCGGATTTCGCAATCCGCTCGCGTTCTTCCTTCTTGTTCACCGAGTACGCCTTCATGTCGCCCTTGGAGGCGGCGATCAGCTCGTCTGCCAGGCATGCAGCCACCGGCTTCTTGCTCTTGTGGGCAGCCTTCTTGACAGCCTCAGAGAGGAAGAAGAGAGACGTGTTCACCCTGCGGATAGGGGCGGTATCCACTGACTTGGGGACGTTGATGCCCCCATACTTCAGCCTGACCGTCTCCTCCCGCTGGCCTGTATTGGCAATGGCCTCGACCATCACCTGGACCGGGTTCTTCTTTGTCTTCCTGTGGATCATGTCGAACGCGTCCCGCACTATACGGGTCGCGAGCTGCTTGTTGCCGGTGTTCATCTCTGACTGCATCAGCCTGTTGATAAGGCGCTCCACAATCAGCATATTGGCCTTGTTGAACTCCTGGCGGGTGAATTTGCCGGTTGAATGAGGGACAATCACGGGATTGAGGCTGATATACCTGACAAGGCTCGGGTCGGTCACCTGGACCTCCCCGAGATCCCACTTGTTAAAGAGGAGCCGGGTTCCGGGTTCTGTGTCTGTCATGTCAGATCACCTGCGTGGTTTCTCCTTGCGGCCGATGACCATCTCGTGGAGACAGACATTGTTCACCTTGGTGACGACGTACCGTACCCCCGGGATATCCCCCATGGACCTCCCCAGACGTCCGCCGATCCCCTCGATCTCCACCTCATCGTGTTCATCGATGAAGTTGATGGCCCCGTCGCCTACCGCGAACGCGGTGACCTGACGGCCGTTCTTGATCAACTGCACCCTCACACACTTGCGAATGGCGGAATTTGGCTGTTTGGCCTCCACGCCGATCTTCTCGAGCACGATCCCGCGGGCCTGCGGAGCACCCTCCAGCGGGTCTGACTTGAGGTTGACCCCGCCCTGGCTCCGCACGAATTTCGGGTCGCTCCAGCGGAACTTCTTCGCATCTTTGAGCAGTTTTCTGGCTGCAAATTTACCCTTTCCCATGAAATACCCTCATGTACAAGTTGATTTGTGATGGACTCGGTTTCACCCTTTGTGGTATATATAAACGCGCGGTGGCGACTTATATATTATGGAAGAGTCCCCGATTGCCTGTATAGGTTACATGGCATTGCTAATAATATTATATCCCGTTCCCGCCAACCAATCTGTCATGATCTCCCGAATCTTCAAGGAGGTGCACTTCGACGCAAGCCACAGGCTGCTGCATTACCAGGGGAAATGCGCCTTCCTGCATGGCCACCGCTGGAAGGTGGAGGTGTGGATGGAGGGGCGGGTGGACGAAAAGACCGGCATCCTGGTGGACTATAATACCATAAAATCCGTCATCGAACGTTTTGATCACCAGGTCCTCCTCAACCAGGAGGACCCACTGGTCAGTGCCATACAGGCGATCCAGCCGGTCATCACCACACCCGGAGAGCCCACGAGCGAACTGCTGGCATCGTTCATCGCAGACCTGCTCAACGAAGAGTGTGCCCGGCTGGGCTTGCAGGCCAGGGTGATCCGTATCCGGGTCTGGGAATCCCCCACCTGTCATGCAGAAGTGGCGTATGAAAGTCAGTGAGATATTCAGGAGCATCCAGGGGGAGGGGCGCAACCAGGGGAGACCCTGCACCTTCATCAGGTTTGCCGGGTGCAACCTGCACTGCGCCTGGTGCGACACCCCGCGGGCCCGTTCAGGCGGGACTGATATGAACCAGGATGAGATCATCACGCAGGTGCGTGGACTGGGCGGCACCTACCTCTGCATCACCGGCGGGGAACCCCTGCTGCAGGGGCGCCCTCTCCTCTCCCTGATACAGTCCCTCCATGTTGCCGGGTACCTGATGGACATCGAGACCAACGGAACCATTGATTTTACCGGTTTCCAGGACTATGCCAGCATCTGCATGGACGTGAAATGCCCTTCCTCCGGGGAGGAGAGCGATCTCTCGCTCCTCTCCCATATCACCAGGAATGACTCTGTCAAATTCGTGGTGCGTGACCGGGAGGATTGCGAGTATGCAGCAGGAGTACTCATGACGCACTCCATCCCGGGGGAGGTTTTCTTCTCCCCCGTCGAGGGATCAGACGCGAATGCCGTCGCCAGCTTCCTGATCGCAGAGGATCTCCCGGCAAGGCTGCAGTTGCAGCTCCACAAGATCCTGGGGGTATGCTGACGCATGAGAGCAGTATGCCTCCTCTCCGGCGGGATGGACTCCACAACCCTCGCCTATCTTGCCAGGGACATGGGATACCGGATCCTCGCACTCCACTTCAACTACGGCCAGAGGACCGAGAGGAAGGAGCGCGACTCTGCAATGACCATCGCCACGCTCCTCGATGCGGATGAGTTCCAGGAGGTTGACCTCGCCTACCTCTCCCGGTTTGGAGGGAGCAGTCTCACCGACCATTCGCAGGCCGTTGATACCTTCCACGAGGGGAGGGCAGGTATCCCCAACACCTATGTCCCGTTCCGGAATGCCAATCTCCTTGCCATCGCCACCAGTTATGCCGAAGCCCGGGGCGCAGAGGCCATCTTTATAGGGGTCCAGTCCCAGGATTACAGCGGCTACCCCGACTGCCGCCCCGCATTCATCGGGGCGTTCCAGAAGGTGATCGACACGGGGACTCGGGATGAGACCTCAATCCGCCTGCTTACTCCCTTCATTCACATGACCAAGAGAGAGATACTGGCCGAGGGGGTGCGCCTGGAGGTGCCGTATGCATATACCTGGTCCTGCTACCAGGATGGAACCCTGGCCTGCGGGGCCTGCGGGGCCTGCCATTTCCGGAGGGAGGCATTCTCTGCACTCGGCATCAAGGACCCCATCCCTTACCGGGAGGAGAGATGACCGACCTGTACCGTGGACCGAGGCTCTGGATGGACAGGAAGGAGTACCCCCTCCCCAACGGCAAGCGGGTGGAGAGGGTGGCTGTACACCCGGGGAACGCGGTAGTTATTCTCCCATTCCGGGCCGACGGATCCTGCTACCTCATCCGGCAGTACCGGTTCGTGATCGGGGAGTATATTCTCGAGGCACCGGCAGGGACGCTCAACCCCGGCGAGGATCCCATCACCGCCGCACACCGGGAGCTGATCGAGGAGACCGGGTTCCAGGCGGAGACGCTCATTCCCAGAGGCTTTGTCTACACCACCCCCGGGTTCTCTGACGAGATCCTCCACCTCTACGAGGCCCATGGCCTGACCCCCTCCTGCCTCTACCATAAAGACGAGGACGAGATCATCGAACTTGTCAGGGTGAGGAGAGAAGACCTTCCGGAGATGATCATAGACGGCCGGATCTGCGATGCCAAGACAATCAGTATCATCTGCCGCTGCACCGGGGCATCGTGGTGAGACTCCCCCTTCTTCTTCTCAGCCTCACCCTTGCCCTTCTTCTGGTGCTTTCGGGATGCGTGGAGGAAGAGAGCAGGCTCTCCGGAGACTTTTCAGTGGACGAGGCAGGCCACCTCTCCCTCACATGCCCGCCATGCATGGCCGAGGAGACAGTGCTTTCCGAAGAAGACGGGTATACCGTGTACGGGGTGGTGTTCCGGAACACCGAGGGGGATGTATATGCCATATCAGCCCTCCCTCAAACACCGAGAGCCGGTTTTGTGCTCGCACCCGGGGCAGGGGTGAAGAAGGAAGGGCACCGCGGGAGGGCAGAAAGATATGCCGGCGCCGGCTACGCCTACCTGGTCCTTGACGTCCGGGGAAACGGTGGTGAGACCGGGGGGCACCCGCTGGATCTGGAGAAGGATTTCAGGCAGTTTGTGGATCACGAGTGGCCGCAGTATTACCTCTCGGTGTGCGATATGCAGTGTGCACGATCCTACCTGCAGGAGAAGAATGCCATGCCGGTGTATGCCATCGGGGAGAGCAACGGGGGGCGTTATGCAGCCATTGCCGCCGCGCTGGACAGGGATTTTACCGGGTACATCGGTGTCTCGACCTCCGGCTTTTCAGGCGCAGGGGAGTCCTATACCGGCGATGCCAGGAGATTCCTCCTCTCGGTGGACCCCGAGACCTGTGCAGGTGACATGGCGCCAAGGAGCAGCTGGATCTTCCATGCGCCGGGTGATCCCATTATCCCCTACGCTCTCGGTCAATCATTGTATGATACACTTCCGGAACCGAAGGTATTCTTCTCCTTCAATGGCCCTCATGGGCTCAATGAAGAGGTGGACGCCCGGATACTGGGGGAATGTACGCAAATTTATGGCTCCGGGAGTTGATGAGTATTGAAGCTTTGGAATGGCCGGAGAGACTGAAATGACGGAGACCCAGGAGATGGACGAGGGCCGGAGGCGCTATGAGTTCAAGAAGACCCTGGAGAAACTGGAGGCCAAGCAGGGGAGCGGCACAGAACTTATCTCGCTCTATATCCCCCCGGACAAGCAGATCTACGATGTGACAGCGCAGTTGCGGGACGAGTTCGGCCAGTGCGCCAATATCAAGAGCAAGCAGACCCGCACCAACGTCCAGAGTGCTATCTCCTCCATCCTCTCACGGCTTAAGTATTACAAGAACCCCCCGGCACATGGAATGGCCGTCTTTTGCGGGACCATCCAGTTGCAGGGTGACCGCACCGACCTGGAATGCACCATCATCGATCCCCCCGAGCCCCTGAACCTCTATCTGTACCGGTGCAGTTCGGCGTTCGAGCTCGAGCCCCTCAAACAGATGCTCGAGGAGAAGAGCGTCTACGGGCTCCTGGTCCTGGACCGCAGGGAGGCGTACTGGGGATTTCTCCGCGGAAACCGTATCGAGCCGATCGGGGGGGTGACCTCCACGGTGCCAGGCAAGCAGAGGAAAGGGGGCCAGTCGAGTGCCCGTTTCCAGCGGCTCCGGGAGATCGCCATCAACGAGTTTTATACCAAGATCGGGGAGCGGGCAAGCGCCATCTTCCTGGCCGAAAAGGATTTCTTCGAACGATTTAAAGGAGTCCTAATCGGAGGCCCGAGCCCGACCAAGGAGGAGTTCGAGGCCGGCCAATACCTCCACCACGAGATTCAGAAGCGTATCATCGGGCTCTTTGACGTGGCCTACACGAACGAGAGCGGGCTTCCGGAACTGGTGGACGCGGCCAAGGACGCATTAAAAGGGATGGAGGTGATCAAGGAGAAAGAGTTCATGAACCGGTTCTTAAAGGAACTCGTCAAGGAGAACGGTCTCGCTGCATACGGGGAGGAGAGCGTGAGGAAGAACCTGGACATCGGTTCCGTG
>JALOPW010000026.1 GCA_025453675.1 Methanolinea sp. | reverse complement strand
ACGTCAGAAATTTCGCCTCTCTTTTGAATTTTTCCTTGCTCTAATAATAATCCTATCTCTGAAATATCTCTCACCGCCGCCATATTATGGCTGACAAACAGAACCGTTCTACCTTCTCTTGCCACTTCCCCCATCTTCCCTAAACATTTCTTCTGAAATGCCGCATCCCCAACCGCCAATACCTCATCCACTAATAATATCTCCGGGTCCAAATGCGCCGCAACCGCAAACGCCAATCGGACATACATTCCGCTTGAATATCGCTTAACAGGAGTTTCCAGAAATTTCTCAATCTCTGAAAATTTCACTATCTCGTCAAATTTTTCATCAATCTCCCTCTTCTTCATCCCGAGAATAGACCCGGAAAGAAAAATATTCTCCCGACCGGTCAGCTCCTGATGGAAGCCAGTTCCCACTTCCAACAGTGACCCAACACGGCCATAAATATCAACCGTTCCTTCTGTAGGAGTGGTAATTCTCGATAGAATCTTCAGCAGTGTCGATTTTCCTGCACCGTTCCGACCAATGATGCCGACAACCTCTCCCTGTTCCACGTCGAATGTAACGTCTTTCAATGCCCAGAATTCCGGGGGTGTTTCGTGAGAGGCCAATCGTTTGAACGGTGCCTTGAATGAATTCGTAATAGCATCTCTGAATGTGAGATACTTCTCCTGCGGCCCTCCGATTTGGTATTTTTTCCCGAGGCCCCTGACTTGGATAGAGATGTCTTTTGAACTCATCTCACACCACATCCGCGTAATACTGCTCCATTCTCCGGAAGTAGAATGCACCGGAGACCAGCAGCACGATCACGACGCCGACCGAAACAAGGATCATTGCACTCGGCATATTGGTGCCGAGCAATGCCCAGCGGAAGCCTTCAATAACACCCGCCATGGGGTTGAGTCCATAGAGAAAACGAAACGATTCGGGGACAAGGCTTGCCGAATAGACGACCGGGGATGCGAACATCCCAAGCTGGATCAGGAAGGGGATAGTATACTGGAAATCCCGATACTTGACGTTGAGCGCAGATAACCACAACCCTATGCCAAGCGATGTCGCAAGGGCAAGGAGGATGAAGAGGGGAAGGAAGACCACGTTCAGGGTCGGGATAACACCATAGTATACCATCATCAGGACAAGGAGGGAAAAGGCAACTAAAAAGTCCACGAGAGGTGAAAGAATTCCGGAAACAGGCATGATCAAGCGGGGGAAGTATACCTTTGTCATGATGTTGGCGTTCGTGATCATGCTGGAGGTTGAGCGAGTTATCCCCTCGGAAAAAAGTGTCCAGGGGATGATTGCCGCCAGGACAAAAACAGGGTAAGGAATGCCCTCAGAGGGTAATCCTGCGAGCCTTCCAAAGAAGATGGAAAAAATCAGCATCATGAAGAGAGGTTGGATAAATGCCCAGAGAAAACCAAGAGCGGTCTGCTTGTACCGGATTTTAATATCCCGCCAGGTAAATGACAGGAGGAGCTCGCGATAGTTCAGGAGTTCGTGAATATCAATTGGGACCCATTTTTTTGGAGGGCGGATCCTGATATGGTGAGCCGAATGCGGATCCGTGTGTTCTCTGGTGGTAACCATTCGCGTGTCAATCTTTATTGAGTGCTCGTTGATAGAGTAATCTGTTGAATTATTTCTTAATAGTTGAGATAATTCCATCAGGATACCACTGATCCAACGCCTTTTTGATGGCGCTAGATTGCTCCTTCCAATGAGTGAATCAAGGAATCACTTCGATCATCTACCTCACCTCCCCCGTAAGTTATATCATTTATGAAACGGTAGAAACTACTATCATGGCAGTCAACCAGTCCCAGGTCGACCACATCATCGCCTCCGCTTCTTCGGACGACCCTGAGGTGAAACTGCTCAAGCTCCAGGACGAGGTGGAGCTGATCAAGACCTCCATCAAGCGGCTGCTCATTGATATCCGGGAACGGATGAATGATCTCGAGAATCCCATCGTGGTGAGCGGAGGGAGGGGTTCTCACGACGAGGTCTCTGCCAAGATGGCCAACGTCCTGAAAGACACCTCCAGCGCCATCGAATCCGCTGCAGGGGCCATTAAATCAACGACCGAGATAAAAAAAGCAGAAGAGCAGGCAAAGGAGGCTCAATCACCACCTCAATATATCCCGCCACAGGAGACTCCCGGTGTTGCCCTGTTCCCGGGAGCTGCCCCGTTCCCGGGAGCTGCCCCCGGTTACCAGATGATGCAGCCCGCAGCACCCCCTGTATCACAGGGTCCAAAGAGTGACCTTGACCTGTTTGCCGCACTGAAGTCCCAGCTGGCCACACTCCCGAAAGAGGACGAGGTGGCAAAGGCCGCATTGAGTGACAAGGTCCGGCTCCAGAAGGTCTTCCGGCTCTTTGAGTGGACATCCCGGAACGTGAAGCGGTTCGGCCATGACCGGGTGGACCTGATGCTCGAGGCCTACCATGCCATGGGATACATCTCGGACCAGTCGTGCAAGCTCGTGAAGGATATGACGAGGCTGATGCCGACCAGCATCGGGGAGCACCACGAGATAAAAGCGGACGAATTCGTCTCTGAGCTCTACGAGCTGAACCACATCCTCAACCCGTCCGATTCCACCCTCGATCGGGACATGATTGAAGTCCTGATGGAGAAGCGGGAGGGAAAAGAGGTCCAGAAACTCCTGAGCCCGGCCCGGCAGCAGGAGGAAGAGGCCGGGAACAGAGAATATTTACCCTCCCGGGATAGAATTTAGGTGAAATGTCCAGCGAGACGATCGTCACTGCCCTCTTTTTGATCAGTGCAGTGATCGCCGCGGGGGTATTGATCAATGCCATTTTTCCGGCAATATATCGAACAGCTGATACCTTTGGGTCTGTTTCCCACGAAGCGGATACGAAGATGCGGACGGATTTTAAGATCGTGAATACGTTTGCACAAAAGCCTGAAGCAAAAATATGGCTTAAAAATGTGGGATCCGCCAGGTTGCATGTTAATGATATTGATATTGCTGATATCTTTATTGGATCTGTGAATAATTTTGAACGCTTTTCACTTAGTGGCCATTATGATAAAGAAGAATTACAAAACAATTATTGGGATCCGGGGGAAACCCTCTCGATTACGGTATCCAGTTCTCTCATTCCTGAAAGTGATGGAGAGAATATGGTGTACGTTGCAGTTATACTTCCAAATGGCGTAAGAAGATCGGAGGAATTCCCTCCAAGTTGAGGGATAAGACCGATGGCAGCAGCAAGTCTCGTGGCAACGGCATTTGGAATTATCATCATCATCGTGACTGCGTACGTGCTTGCCGGGGGCACTCTCCTGACAAGCGAGGTGGTAACCACAGCCCAGAAGGACCTGACCGATATTCATGTGAAGATGCTCGGCACATCAATGACAGTACTCTCGAATACCACAGATGGCACGTATTTCTACATCCAGATTTTAAACGATGGAAGAGAACCAATCCGGGATTATGAGCATATTGATGTTTTTTTATATTATTCGTCAAGCGGTTGGTCCCGATTTACCTACCAAAACACCACACCACCATTCGCTGACCATTGGGCAAAAGAAGGTATTTCCCCTGACATTGTGTACCCTCACCAGTGGGATCCGGGGGAAACCCTGAATATGTCTGTCGCGTATTCAGGGATCCCGGGTTATATTAAGATCGTGACCGGCAACGGTGTGGCAAATTTTTAAGCTCTTTGCTCTTACGGATAGGCTGCGACATTTCTTTTGCCAATAATATAAGGGAATTTTGGCCCCCCATACCTCCACACGATGAACATCGGCACCGGATATTGCCGCGGAAATTGCACCTGTGAAACAGGGCGACCTGCGGTCGCAAATCGGTATTCTCATAATGGCGGGATGATCAAGGAAGTACGGATGCCACAGAACACGGTGGGGATTCACTGAGTCTGCATAACTCCCTCAAATATTTGAGTATCAAAAAAATGATTAAAATCAGGGAGGACGCAATTCTCGAATTCTTCTTCACGATATTTTCAGAACTTACATCCGGTAAGGAACACTTTATATCAACATTCCGATATAGTATTCAGTACATTCTATGGTGGCTTCTCTCAACGATGGCCTCTCCAGCCTTCTCGGCGGCGAGGACAAACACATTCTCTCGACAGGGAACAACGAGATCGATAAGAAGATAGCGGACGGGCTGCCGCTTGGTTCGCTCACCCTGATCGAGGGGGAGAACGATACAGGGAAGAGTGTCCTGACCCAGCAGATCATGTGGGGGGCCATGAAGCAGGGGCTGTGCGTCGATTTCTACTCCACCGAGCTGACTGCGAAGAGTTTCCTCTCCCAGATGGAGTCTATGAGCCTGGATGTCTCAGAGTACTTCGCCTGGGGATATATCCGCCTCTTCCACCTGCACATGGTTGGGTTCAAGTGGAGCAAGGAGGAGATGGATGGCATCCTGCAGAGGATCATCGACCATATCAGGACCAGCAAGGCCCAGGTGGTGGTGGTTGACTCCCTCACGATGTTCACCGAATATACCCAGCAGTCATCGATCCTCACCTTCCTGACGAGCTGCAAGAACATCGTGGACCAGGGAAAGACGGTCCTCATCACCCTGCACACGTACGCATTCGAGGAGGACACCCTGATCCGGATCCGCTCAATCTGCGACGCACACCTCTCTATGAAAAAAGCCCTCATCGGTGACAAGTACGTGATGGTGCTCGAGGTGGTCAAGGTCCGCGGTGCCCGGAAGACCACCGGGAACCTGGTCTCTTTTGAAGTGCACCCCGGCTACGGTATGAAGATTATCCCCATATCGATGGCCAAGGTGTGAGATGACCGCTCTCACTGCCGCGCTCAACCTCCCGTTCAAGCCGGCAGAGAACACCGAGGACAACGACTGCGTGAACAATATCGAGAGCTGCGCCCTTTACCGCATGCTCCCGGTGAATGCAAAGGAGTACGTCAAAAAGAGCCCCCACCTGCTGGAGTACCTTCATATTTTCCCGGTCGACGAGTACGGGATCCCGCTCTTCTTCTCGGAGCTGAAGCGCGACCTCAAATCAATGACCGATCCAAACCTCATCTATCCCGCGGATGACACGGTCTTCGTACACATCTTTTTCGACCAGAACGATGTCCGGAATTACTACATCCCTGTTGATCCCTCCTTCATGCACAGCGTGAAAGAGCTCATGCCAGCGGTGGAATACAAGCTTGTCGACCTGCTGGATGCTCTGGAGATAGACCCGGTCTCTGATGAAGACAGGACGAATGTGTTAAAGACCCTGATAAGCCAGGTGCTCTTTGTGGTGAACCCTGGCGAGCTGGCCCCTGCGATCGCCGGAAAAAGCCAAAAGCAGGGATTCTCCAGTAAGATCAAGGATTTTTTGAATAAGGACCTGACCGCAAAGAGTAATGTGCACAGGACCAAGGCAATGGCAAGTGTGCGCCAGACACCAGATGGCCGGATCATGGTGACCCCCCAGGAATACCGGGCACTGGAATACATGATCGTCCGCGACAAGATTGACGTGGGGCTCTTAAAACCGTTCATCAATGACAAGTATATTGAGGATATCACGGTGGACGGGGTCGGCCCCATCTTCATAGAGCACAAGATCTTCAAGGGGCTCAAATCGGTTGTCGGGTGGGACAACACCGAGGAACTGGATAACTTCGTGATCAAGCTCGCAGAGCGGACCAGGCGGCCCATCACCTACCGCAACCCCATTGTGGATGCCACCCTCCCGGACGGGTCGCGTATCAATATCGTCTACAGCACCGATATCAGCCGGAAAGGGAGCAACTTCACCATTCGTAAGGCCATGGACGATCCGATCAGCATCCTGAAGCTGATCGAGTTCAAGACCTGCGACTACATGATCGCAGGATATCTCTGGATCTGCATCGAGAACGGGATGTCACTCTTCATGAGCGGGGAGACTGCAAGCGGGAAGACCACCAGCATGAATGCCTTCACCGCCTTCATTCCCCCTGAAAACAAGATCGTGACCATCGAGGATACCCCCGAGCTCCAGATACCCCATAAGAACTGGACCAGGGAGGTCTCCAAGGGCAAGGGGAAAGGCGAGGGGGAGGGCTCTGATGTCACGATGTTCGACCTTCTCAAGGCCGCGCTCCGCCAGCGCCCGAACCAGATCCTGGTGGGCGAGATACGAGGGGTCGAGGGTGCGGTCGCATTTGGTGCCATGCAGACCGGCCACCCGGTACTCTCCACGTTCCACGCCGCGTCGGTGGAAAAACTGATCCAGCGTCTCTGCGGAGACCCGATCAACATCCCGAAGACCTACGTGGACAACCTCAACATCGTGGTCATCCAGAGTGCGGTGAAGCGGCCTTCCGGGGAGACGGTCCGCCGGATTTTAAGCGTGAATGAGCTCGTCGGATATAATCCGGAGACCCAGGGATTCTCGTTCGTGGAGATGTTCCACTGGAACCCAGCGACAGATATGCATGAATTTCCCGGCCGGGGGAGCAGCTATCTCCTGGAGAATCGGATCGCCACCATGCTCGGGATCCCTGAACACAAAAAAGCATCCATCTATGATGAGGTGGAGAAGAGGGCCAGGATCCTGGAGCGCCTGCACAAGGCAGGGTACACCGGGTTCTATGACCTCTACTTTATGATGACCAAGGTCAAGAAGCAGGGGCTCCTGAAGATAGACGTTGATGCGATGTAGATGGCATTTGCAGGATTTGGAAAGTCAGTCCGTCAGGCGAACGCAGGAAAACTCCCTTTTCAGGATTTCGGCACGTCTATAAAGAAGAAACTGGACACCATCACCGAGAACAAGCAGATGGGGCCGGACCTCCTCTTCATGGTCACCTACATGGCCTCCATCACCACCGCGCAGGCCACACGCCCGGAGATCTTTGCCTATACCGCGGTGCGGAAGGAGTTTGTCACCTGCAAATACATCGAGCGGGTGGAATTTTTTGTCAAGCGCTGGAACTACAGTTACGTCCAGGGACTCTCCATCATCGCAGAGAGGGTAAAAAATGACATGCTCAGGAGCATGCTCCATCGTTATGCCAACTCCATTGAATCGGGCGTTCCTGACGAGGATTTCCTCACCCGCGAGCTGGCGACGATCCGCAGCGTCTACCGGAACTCCTATGAACAGGGCCTCGAGATGCTGAAGAAATGGAGCGATGCGTATATTGCCATGCTCTTCTCGGGGACCCTCGTGGGAATCATCATCATGATCTCCGTGGCCATCTTTGCCCCGGGGGACATCCAGTCAACCCTTATGGCTTCGTACATGATTGTGCTCTGTGTGTCCGTTTTTGGGGTTGTTACCATGTACCGTTCCGTTCCCTCCGACGATAAGACGCACAGGCTCGGGAAAGGATCAAAGGAGCAGGACCTCATTCACCGGCTGGAAAAGAAGATCCTGCCGCTTGCCCTTATGGGCGGGATCATTCTTGCCCTCATCAGCGGGAATATCGGCCTCTCAATGCTCTTTGTAGGATTATTACTCCTCCCCCTGGGTGTCATCGGCTATATGGACGATCGGAATATTGTCCTCAGGGATGCAGAATTTACCACTTTTATCCGGGGCCTCGGGGCGATCATGGGGGGAAAGGGGGTTACCCTTGCTTCCGCACTAGGGGAGATCGATCGGAAATCCCTGGAAGCGCTGGGGCCTTTCATCAACGGGGTCTATTCAAAACTGAACCTGGGACTTGATGAGAAACTGACCTGGGAACGCTTTGTACACGAGAGTGGCAGCAACCTCATCTACAAATACCTCAATATCTTCCGCGACGCCGTTGAACTCGGTGGAAAACCCGATATTATCGGGCAGATCGTGGGTTCCTCGATGCTTGAACAGGTATTGCTGCGGGAGAAGAGAAATGGAGTATCGATGGGGTTCGTCATCCTCCTTGTCCCCATGCATGCCATGATGGTGGGAATATTCCTGTTCCTCTATCATATCCTGCTCACCATGTCAAAAGCCATATCCTCGGTGATGTCCTCCTTCGGAGATACGGGCGCTGCATTGTCAGGAGGGTCTGTCGGGGGAACCTTGAGTTCAGGGATGGGTGTTGATCTCTTTGTCAAATTCCCCGAAGGCGAGATGACAGTGTATATAATCATAATGATAACCATCATTTCTATCTCGAATATCCTGGCAGGCAAGATTGTCATGGGAGGGGACCGTTACCTCTTCTACTTCTTCTCGAGTTTTATCATCGCCGTAACCGGCATTATTTATATAGCCGCGCCGGCAATAGTTGCTATGTTCTTTGCCATTCCCACCTTCCAAGGAGTCTGAAATGAAGGATTCAACCCTGAGAATTGCCCTTTTTGTGGTTATCATCATCTTTGGATCCCTGATGATCCTCTTCGATATCCCGGTCTTTTATCTCCTGATAGGTGCAGTGGTCCTTGGGGTTCTGGTTCTCTTTCTCACCGGAACGGTGAGACTTCCTTCATGGAAGAGGAAAAAAGCGGACCCAAGGAAGGAAGTGACAAAAAAAGCGGAAGAGAAGAAGCCCCAAAAAGGGAAGAAGGAGAAATCTCCCGGCCAGAAGAGCGGTTCCGGTGAGTTTTTCTCCTCGCTCAAAGGTGCCTTCTCGGTGCTCGGGAGAGATCTGCGGAGGGGAAAAAAGTCAAAAAAGGACCTGGAGACACACCAGAAGAAGATCGACACCCTCCTTGATAGGTCCATCCAGGGGGAGGCGGTTGCGTCCCTCGATGATATCATCCCTGACGCCGTTCCGGCGGAGAAGAAGAAGACCTCCGACCCCTTCTCTGCACTCGTAGGGGAGGATCTCAACTCGGACCTCCTCAACGGCATCCAGGGGGCAGAGGACTTCTCGATCCTGGATGACAGTGAACTGGGGATGGAGAGTGAGATCTCCGATCAGGCCCTGCCTGCACCGGGGGGTGAGATCGGCAACCTGGATATCAGTCTCTCTGGAGATGAAACTCCCATTGCCCTGGATGAGACGAATGATGCCGATGAGGTGAAGGAGATCCTCGCGGCTCACAAGGGCGAACTTGACCTCGATCAGGAGGCAGGGATGAACCTCGCAGAAGATGTCATGGAGGGCCTGGATGGCCTGGACCTGGACGGGATAGACCTGGGAGAAACGGAAGAATCCCGGGATGCATCCGCGGGTGGTCCAAAGAGTGCACCCATACCGGGGGGGAAAGCCGTCCAGGTACCTGGAGGTCCGGCGCCAGGAAAATCCGAACCACCGAAACCGGCAGCACCGGCCTTCTCGCCGGAACCGGACATGCTCTCTTTTTCCAGGGGAAGGGGCCAGGATGACGACCTCATGGCATCGCTCAGGTCTGATGCAAAATCCTCGAAGAAGAGTGAATATGCAAGCCTTATCAGGGATCTCAAAGATACCAGGGTTGAAGCATCTGATCTCCAGAGCGAGCTTGAAGGTCTCTTAAAGCCTAAAAGGCCAAAAACGGAATGATTCGGGGAGGTGTATGAAGGGTGGCAGTGGTTCCGGTCAAGATCGAGAAGGATGGAAAATGGGTGGTCAGCAAGATCGACCTGCAGCAGGAGTCGATGACCATCGCCGAGCCGATAGGGAAGGCCATCACCTACAAGTCTGTCGTGGATCTCGAGGAGAAGAAGAACCTGCTCATCATCACTGTAAAAGGTGATCCCCCGCTCATCTACAGGATTGCAAGCGTGGAGAAGGTGCTCCAGGCCATGAAGAGGGTCATCATCATGGCATGCAGCGCCTACCGCCTGATGGCCTACTTCATGTCCCCGGCAGTCAGGGGTGGCGTGATGGTGACGAACGCCACCTGGGAGAAAGGGGCCATCGCCGTCCTCAAGACCAGCATCTGGTTCGTGAGCCAGAATAAGCAGGTGTCAGTTCCTCTCAACGAAGTCACCGGTATGGAGCTCACCAAGCGGGAGGTGCAGGGGAAGCAGGTTGATGTGGTGAAGATCGATCACCTGGAGAACACCGATGTGGTGACCAGTTTTATTTTGTGCCCCATCTCGACCCTGCAGATCCTGATGAATTTCTTAAAAGACGCCACAAAAGACCTGGAGACCAGCGGGGAGGAACTCGATCCCCTCTCTGCCCAGGTTGGCATGCTCATCTACAGCGGGATGGACTCCCATGCCATCGAGAACATGCTCAATATCTCCCACAAGAACCTGGATGAGATCTATGAGAAACTCTTGAAAATTGGCCTTATTGAGGTGGTATTCGTCAGGAAGGAGGTCCAGCTCACACCCAGGGGCGTCCGGTTCATCACGGAGGCCGTAAAACCTCCTTCTCCGTAAATTATTCACCCAAATCCCTGGCCACTACGATTAACTATTTAAATTCTTCGCATTTACCTGTATAGTGATAGACATGGGGAGAATTCTGATAGTGGATGATACCCTCTTTATGCGCACCCTTCTCAAGAATATCCTCTTCTCAGGTGGCCATACAATCGTGGGAGAGGCCGGTGACGGGGATGAGGCCATTGCCAAGTACCAGGAGCTCAAGCCTGACCTGGTGACAATGGACGTAGTGATGCCCAAAGTGAACGGGATCGAGGCCCTGAAAGGGATCAAGACCTTTGACCCGAATGCAAAGGTGGTTATGTGTACGGCGGTGGGCCAGGAGCAGATGGTCAAGCTGGCCATAAAGACCGGGGCAAAGGGGTACATCGTGAAACCATTCCAGGCTCCGAAAGTGCTTGAAGAGATCAAGAACGTCCTTGGTTCATGAGAAGATGATCAGGGTTCTCATCGTGGATGACTCCCTGTTCATGCGTACCATGATCAGGGACATGCTCGCAAAAGATCCCGAAATAGAAGTAGTGGCAACTGCGGCAGACGGTGTGGATGCCCTGAAGAAGATAGGGGAGTGTGCCCCCGACGTGGTCACCCTCGATGTAGAGATGCCCAGGATGAACGGCCTTGACGTGCTGAAGAACCGTTCCCAGTTCAGGACATTTCCCAAGGTCATGATGCTCTCATCCCTCACTTCTGAAGGAGCGGAGATGACCCGAAAGGCCATGCTGCTGGGGGCAGACGACTTCATGCCCAAGCCCAAGGAGATGCACGCGATCAGGAATATCGAACGTGAACTCCTGGAAAAAATCCATAACCTGGTCAATATTGCCTACATCGAACGCCCCGAGCGGAGAAAGACCACCCTCGCCGACAGGGTGGTGGTGGTGGGCGCCTCAGCAGGAGGCCCTCCCATGCTCGATATCCTCCTCTCCTCGTTCAAGACCGGCATCCCCGCGGCAATGGTCGTCACCCAGCATATGCCCGAAGGGGGTTTCACTGCATCCCTCGCGACCCGCCTGAACCGGATCTCCCCCATGCCGGTCAAGGAGACGGAGAACGGGGATGTGCTCAACCAGGGGAGCGTGTATATCTCGCGGGCAGGGTATCATTCTGTTATCTCCGCACTCCTGACAGAGGACGGAGAAAAAGGCGGGAGAATCGTCCATTCCCAGTCACCCCCCCTCCATAGCGTCCGCCCGGCGGTGGACAAGACGTTCACCTCCGCATCAAGCGTATTTGGTGAGCGGGTGGTCTCGGTGATCCTTTCAGGGATGGGGAATGACGGAGGAGATGGTATGGCGGTTGTGAAGGAGCATGGCGGCAGGACACTGGTGTGCCGGGAAGAGGACTGCCTCGTCTACGGTATGGCCCGGTCTGCACTGACAAGGAATTGCGTGGAGCAGGTGCTGCCGCTCGCAAAGATCGGGAGAGAGATTGCACACCTGGTGGAAGGGATGGCGAACTGAATATGTCCGAACTTGATGCATACAGGTCCCTCTATATTGCGGAATCCCGGGAGAACCACGAGAACATCGTGAAGAACCTCCTGGTACTGGAGAGTGAATCCTCCCCGGAGGCGATCGCCGAGATCTTTCGTGCTGCCCACTCACTCAAGGGCATGTCGGCGTCCATGGATTTCAAGGGCATGGAACGGCTCTGCCATGCCATGGAGGATGTCTTCCAGGAGATACGGAACGGGAAAATGGCGGTGACCCATACCCTCATGGACACGCTCCTCTCAGCATCTGACACGATAGAGACGATGCTGGATGACATCGAGGCCGGGGGACCGGGCATTCCTGACGAGCTCGATGACCGTGTAGATGATCTGAAGCGTTGGATTGGACATGAGGAAGGGGTTGTGCCAGGGGGAGTACCTGGACCAGCCCCAGAACACGCAATTGACATGGGTATCCAGGATGTGGCTGCTCCTGCCATCGACATGGCGGGGTCATCCCGTTATTGCATCTCCCTGTGCCTGAACGAGAGCTGTGACAACCGGAACCTCCGGGCCATGATACTGCTCCAGAACCTGGAAGAACTCGGGAGACTGGAAAAAGTCACCCCTGACCGTTCCATCGTAGAAGACGGCGATTTTGATGGCCGTTTCACTGTCGAGATGGTCAGCGATGCAGGTATTGATGCCATCAAGACTGTCACCTCTTCATCCGATGTGAAAGAGGCTGCTATCCAGGACCTGCAGAGCCCCTCATCCTCTCCTGCGGTGATCAAAAAGGCCACATCACCGCCGGTGGAGAAAGACGAGGGGAAAAAACCTGGATTGAAATCCGAAAAAGTGGAGAAGGGGCGCGAGGTCAAGAATATCCGGGTGGACATCACCCGCCTGGACGTGATGATGAACCTCGTCGAAGACCTGGTGATCAACCGTGGGCGTATCACCGAGATCGCCCGTGAACACCAGATGAAGGACCTGGACGAGACCCTGAACATGATAGGGCGGTCGGTCTCCGACCTCCAGAACCTGATGATGAACATCCGTATGATCCCCCTCACCCATATCTTCAACCGGTTCCCCCGCACGGTCCGCGATATCGCGAACAGGGAAGGGAAAGAGGTGGACTTCATCATAGAGGGGGGAGATACCGAGCTTGACCGGAGTGTGATGGATGGCCTGAACGATCCCCTCATGCACCTTATAAGAAACGCCATCGACCATGGGATCGAGAGGCCTGATATCCGTGTCTCGGCGGGAAAGCCAAGGAAGGGAACACTCCTGCTGTCGGCCCGGCGGGACAGGGACAATGTGATCATCACCATCCAGGATGACGGGCAGGGTATCAATGCCGAACGGGTCAGGAAGAAGGCCATCGAGCGGGGACTGGTATCAGCCGAGGAGGCCGGGGGCCTTTCCCGCGAAGAGGTCACAGACTTCCTGTTTCGCCCCGGATTCTCCACCGCGGACGCCATCACCGATATCAGCGGGAGAGGGGTGGGCCTCGACGTGGTCCGCACTACTCTCGAGGCCCTGAAAGGAACGATCAAGGTCGAATCTACAGAGGGGGCCGGTTCCAAATTCGAGCTTCTTCTCCCCCCCACCATGGCCATTGTCACGGTAATGATGGTCAGGATCAATGGCCGGAGGTGTGCCATCCCCGTCCACAACGTGGTAGAGGTGGCGAGTCTTGAAGAAGAGTGCATTCACATGATCGGAGGCCATGAGACCATCCTCCTCCGCAACGAGGTCCTGCCCCTGGACAGGCTTGATGACATGTTCGGCAATTCCCCCCGCACCGATATCCTGGTGGTGCTCCAGCACCAGAACCGGAAGAGGAGTATTGCGGTTGACTTAATCGAGGGCCAGCAGGAGGTTGTGATCAAGCCTCTGTCCACGGTGGTGGGGACCTGCCGGGGGGTTTCCGGAGTGACGATTCCCGGTGACGGAGAAGTGGTCCCGGTGCTTGATGTGAATGCGATTATCAAGGAGACATGAGAATGCTCAACAGCCAGCAACGTGATGCACTGAGGGAACTTGGGAACATCGGCGCCGCCCACGCAGCGACCACCCTTTCCACCATGCTTTCGTCAAATATCGAGATGGAAGTCCCCGAGATCAGCGTGGTCGATATCTCGAAGATTCATGAACATGTGGGAGACGAGCTCTCGGCACTGGTCATCTTCCAGATTACCGGTGAGGTCTCTGGCGGAGGATATGTCCTTCTGCACATACCAAAGAACTCGGTGATCCGGCTCACCAATGCCATGCTCGGGATGACTGAACTCGACAGGGAGCTCACCGAGATGGATGAGAGTGCTCTCCTGGAGATTGGAAATATCATGGTCTCGGCGTTTCTTGATGCCACTGCCACGCTCCTCTCTGTCATCATGCTCCCCTCACCCCCTACCATGATCATCGACATGCCGCATGCAGCATTCCAGACCATCCTGGCCATGCAGGAATTTGCGGAGATCGACCAGGTCGTCATATTCCGCACCGAGCTCCACAGCGACCAGCACAAGATCTCGAGCAACCTCTTCCTGCTCCCAAACAAGCCCATGCTCGATGAGATCCTCAAGATGCTTGAGAACCTGATGAAATAAGAACCAGGAGCAGAGATGCCAGGCCCTGATGAACCTGTGGTGATTGTGGGGATTGGAGAGTTCCACGCAGGCAGGAGTCCCATGTCATCCATCGGCCTTGGTTCCTGTATAGGGCTCGTGGTGTTTGACAGGGACAGGCCTATTGGCGCCCTGGCCCACATCATGCTTCCGGAGTCACAGGGACGCCTCGAAAGGCCGGCAAAATACGCGGATACCGCCGTCGATCTCCTCATGAAGGAGTTGAACCGGCAGGGATGCAAAACTTCCTCGCTGGCTGCGAAGATCACTGGCGGTGCATCCATGTTCCAGACCTTCTCCGGGAACCTGAATATCGGCGAGAGGAATACGGACGCGGTACGGTCCCACCTGAAGAGATTGAATATCCCGCTCCTTGCTGAAGAGATAGGCGGGACGGTGGGAAGGACCATTGTATATTATCCCGCTGAAAATGGAAAAGTCAGCGTGAAGACGGCAAACGGGATATTAAAAATAATTTAGGACTGGTTGGTGACGAAGACTGCGGCCGCAATAACTGTTGTCCATAAGCCGCTCTTGTCACCCTGGGCTGACTGGCAGACCTGGGTGGTCCGTATGATCTTCCCGCTGGCCTTGTAGATCTGCTCTCTCTCCTGCCAGGCCTGGTTGATGTCAAATTCTATACCGAGCGTCGTCGCAAGCATGGTCGCTGCCAGGTCTTCCGCATAATCTCCTGTCTTCTCGGCAGTCTCACCGTACGCATGGTGCTCCGAGAGATATCCATACTCCTTTGCCTCCTTTGGGAGTGCCAGGCCGATTGCTGCTGATATAAGGCGGTTCGGCTCATTCGTATCGTTCTTGGCCATGACGCAGTAGGTGATCTCCCCGGGTTCCAGCATCCGTATGCCATCCTCGACAGAGACCATCTTACAATTCGGGGGAAAGATGCTCGAGACATACACCAGGTTGAACTTCTCGATGCCAGCCCTTCTGAGCGCCAGTTCAAAAGAGGCGAGTTTGTCTCTATGCACACCCACCCCCTTGGTAAAGAATACCCTGCTCGGGACCACCATATAACAAAATCTGGTCCTTTTTATCTCTTTAAACTTTGTATTTTCAGAAATGAACGAAAAATATCTTTTTGATCTCATTTTCACCCAGATACCTCCAGGAACGAAAAAAATCCCATTTCCCCGCGTGCAGGAGTACGCCATTATCAAGGTCTTCCCTGGTCTCATTCATGGTCTCTCTGCTCTTTATTTCTCGAAACTGCACCATACAGGGCAGAACAAAAGAAATTATATATATATAAAGAACGAATAGGAAAAGGCTGAATTCACAATGCTTCGCGAAATCAAACTCATTTTGTCGATTTTAGGCCTCTGTGCTCTGGGGAGTGCGCTCATCATTCCCGTGCATGCAGACCTCCCGGCTCCCTGCGAATACTATGGGGGGGTGACTCTTTTTGGCATGCCTGCTCCCGCGGGATCAGTCGTGGTGGCAGCCATCAACGGACAGGAGAGAGGCCGGATCACTCTTCAGTTACCCGGCCAGTATGGGAGCACCTGCATATTTGGCACGCATCTGAAAGTCCAGCCCACGGAAGAGGAATATGCGAATGAAGATATCCTTTTCATCGATTTTTTTGTGAACGGAATGAAAGCTGACGAGTCTTCGGTATATCATCCCGGGGTCATCCGATGGCAGGATCTGACGGTGACCAGGGTTCCCACCCCTGTGCCGACTCCCACCGAGGATCCTCTCCCGATAGTGATGTTCAATGCAACCCCCCGGGCCGGGTATGCCCCCCTCCAGGTCGCCTTTACTGACCTGACTTCAGCTGGTGCGGGATCATGGTCCTGGGATCTTGGCGATGGCACTCACTCCGGGGATCAGCACCCCGCTCATCTCTACCGGTTCCCCGGCAATTATTCCGTGAACCTGACGATTTCCACCTCGTCGGGGCAGTCCTGGCTGCGTGTCCAAGACTGCATACAGGTAGTAGAGGCCCCGATCCAGATGTTCCCCAATCAGACCAGCCTCCCCACCGATCCCGACAATGACGGTTTCTATGAAGACCTGAACGGGAATGACCACATCGAATTTGATGACCTTTATATTTATTTCAGTTCAATGGAATGGATTGGGGAAAATCTCCCAGTAAATCCGTTTGATTATAACCTGAACGGCCGCGTGGACTTTGATGATCTCTACTCCCTGTTCCTGAAGATATAACCCCCATTTGTTTTCTCCCGGTTGCCTTCCACCCTGTATCCCGGATACGAAACTGATATACCCTGATTCCGAGAGATTCTGGAGATTTTTCAGGAACCCGACACCTATTAAAACTTCTCATGCACAACATATATGGAAATCATGAAGGCGGTTCTGGGTCTAGAGGACGGCACCTGCGTGACCGGCGAGGGGTTCGGCGTCGAGGGAGAATGCTCCGGGGAGCTGGTATTCTCCACCCAGATGGGTGGCTACATGGAGGCCCTCACCGATCCCAGTTATCACGGCCAGATACTCATGTTCACTTTCCCCACCATCGGCAACTATGGTGTGGACAGGATGAATTTCCAGGCCCCCAGGGTCTGGGCCCTCGGCTGCGTGGCGAGGGAGATCTGTCCGGGCCCGGAAGTCCGGCCTGCTCTTGCGGATTATTTCGAAGAGAACGGGCTCCTTGGCATCCACGGGGTGGACACGCGGATGCTCACCATCAAGACCAGGGTCCAGGGGACGCTCCGGGCTGCCCTGGTGGTGGGGAGTAATGATCCGGGTCATGCAGTGGATATGGCCAAAAGAGTCCCGCCAATATCAGACTCCGATCTCCTGCCGGCAGTCTCCTGTAAAGAACCCTACCATATCCCGGGTAAAGGAAAGAGGATCGCGGTCATCGACCTCGGGATGAAGAAGAACATGATCGTCAGCCTCCGGCACCGTGATGCGGATCTCCACGTCTTCCCCTATAACTGTGCGCCAGACCAGGTCCTGGGCTGCCGCCCGGACGCCCTCTTCATCAGCAATGGCCCCGGGGACCCGGTACACGCCACCGATGCCATCCGGTGTGTGAAAGACCTTGCCGGGACCCTTCCCATATTCGGCATCTGCATGGGGAACCAGATCTGCGGTCTCGGGCTCGGGGGCCAGACCTACAAGATGAAGTTCGGGCACAGGGGCACCAACCAGCCCGTCCGGTACAAGGACGGGAGTATCTACATTACCACCCAGAACCACGGCTTTGCCGTCGCCACCGACACACTCCCGGAGGGCGCATCTGTCCTCTACTCGAATGTGAATGACGGGACCCTGGAGGGGTTCGAGGACCCATACCTCGATATCACCTGCGTGCAGTTCCATCCCGAAGCCCATGGCGGTCCAAGGGACACGGAGATCCCTTTCTTTGACACCATGTTCAGGAGGCTGGCCTGATGCCGAAGAAAGCACACATCAAAAAAGTCCTCCTCATTGGATCAGGGCCCATCCAGATAGGCCAGGCGGCCGAGTTCGACTTCTCCGGATCCCAGGCCTGCCGGGCCCTGCGGGAAGAGGGTGTCAGGGTGGTGCTGGTGAACTCGAACCCCGCCACCATCCAGACCGACCCTGAGACGGCGGATGAGATCTACATCGAGCCGATCCGGGCAGAGATCATCGAGAAGATCATCGAGAAGGAACGACCGGACGGCATTCTCAGCGGGATGGGCGGCCAGACAGGTCTGAACATGACCGCGGAACTGGCCGAGAGGGGGGCACTCAAAGGGGTGGAGATCCTGGGGACCCCCCTGGAGGCCATCTACCAGGGTGAAGACCGCGAGAAATTCAGGAGCCTGATGGAGCAGATAGAGGAACCGGTCCCAAGGAGCATGATCCTCAACCGTATGGACCAGGTCGAGGAGGCGCTCCGCACCGTCGGGCTTCCCGCCATCATCCGGCCTGCATATACCCTGGGGGGATCCGGCGGCGGTATCGCGCATACCCGTGAAGAACTGATCCGGATCATCGAAATCGGTCTCACCCGGTCCCGCATCCACCAGGTGCTGGTGGAAGAGTCCGTGGTGGGATGGAAAGAGATAGAGTTCGAGGTGATGCGGGATGCGGGCGATACCTGCATCATCGTCTGCGGCATGGAGAACGTGGATCCTATGGGCATCCATACCGGCGAAAGCGTGGTAGTGGCCCCCATTCTCACGCTCCGCGATGACGAGTTCCAGACCCTTCGGACCGCGGCCATCAAGATCATCAGGGCACTCGATGTCCAGGGGGGATGCAATATCCAGTTCGCGTACCAGGACGGCGAGTACCGGGTCATCGAGGTCAACCCGAGGGTCTCCCGGTCCTCGGCGCTGGCATCGAAAGCCACCGGGTATCCCATCGCCCGCGTGGCTGCCAAGATCGCCATTGGCCTGCGTCTTGACGAGATCACCAACAGCGTGACAGGGTGCACCCCCGCCTCCTTCGAGCCGGCGATCGATTACATCGTGGTAAAGGTCCCCCGCTGGCCGTTTGACAAGTTCAAGAACGCCGACCGGACCCTGACCACGGCCATGAAGAGCACAGGGGAGGTGATGGCAATCGGGCGGACGGTTGAAGAGGCGTTCAAGAAGTCGCTCCGCTCCATCGATACCGACATGGACACCCACACGAACCCAAACGAGATCCGCATGATCCTCTCCCGCCCCACCGACGAGCGGTTCGCAACGCTCTTCGATGCCTTCCGCTCCGGCTTCACCCTTTCTGAGATCGCCGATCTCACGCGCATCTCCCCCTTCTTCCTGGAGAAGATCCAGCACCTCGTGGAGATGGAGAAGAGGATCCGGGATACCCCTTCCAGGGAGGTGATACTCCAGGCAAAACAGTTCGGGTTCACCAATGCCGAGATAGCCAGGGACTCCGGGTATACCGCGGACCAGGTCAGGGAGATAGCAGGGGACCCTACCTACAAGATTGTGGACACCTGTGCCGCGGAGTTCCCGGCAAGCACTCCGTATTTCTATTCCACCTGGGACACCGAATGCGAGATACCGCGGACCGAACGGGGGAAGATCCTCATCCTGGGGTCCGGGCCCATCCGCATCGGGCAGGGGATAGAATTCGATTACTGTACCGTCCACGCGGTGAAAGCGCTTCGAGAGGAGCATGTGGAGGTGCACATCGTCAACAACAACCCCGAGACGGTCTCCACCGATTTCGATACCTCGGACCGCCTCTTCTTCGAGCCGATGCTCCTCGAGGACGTCGTCAATATCCTCGAGAAAGACCACTATATGGGGGTGATGGTCCAGTTCGGGGGCCAGAACGCGGTCAACCTGGCAGTCCCTCTCCAGGAGGAGTTGAGAAGGCTCAACCTCCCCACCCGGGTCATGGGGACCTCCCCCGATTCCATGGATATCGCGGAAGACAGGGACCGGTTCAGCATTCTGCTGGAGGAACTCAAGATACCAAGCCCTCCGAACAGCTCCGCATACTCCCTGGAAGAGGCCAGGACCAGGGCTGCGGCCATCGGGTACCCAGTTCTTGTGCGCCCCTCCTATGTCCTCGGCGGCCGGGCCATGGAGATCGTCCACGACGAGATCGAGCTCGAGGGTTACATGAAGGAGGCGGTCCGGGCGAGTAAGCATCACCCGGTGCTGATCGATTCCTTCCTCCAGAACGCCATAGAGCTTGACGTGGATGCCGTATGCGATGGCGAAGATGTCCTCATCGGGGGCATCATGGAGCACATCGAGCAGGCCGGGGTTCACAGCGGTGATTCAGCCTGCGTGATCCCCACCCAGTCCCTCTCCCCCTCCATCCTGGAGCGGGTCAAGGACTACACCCGGAAGATTGCGCTCGGGCTCGGGGTCGTGGGCCTGGTGAACATCCAGCTCGCGGTCAAGGACGACGTGGTCTACGTGCTGGAGGCGAACCCCCGGGCCAGCCGGACAGTCCCCTTCGTCTCAAAGGCCACCGGTATCCCGCTCGCAAAGATCGCCGCGAAGGCCATGATAGGAAAGAAACTCCGGGATATGGGGTACAGGGAGAAGTCTTACTGCCACGTGGCGGTCAAGGAGGTGCTCCTCCCCTTCAACAAGCTCCCGGGGGTGGACACGGTGCTCGGGCCGGAGATGAAGAGCACCGGTGAGGTGATGGGCATCGATTACGACTTCGGCCGTGCGTATTACAAGGCCAGCATCTCGGCGGACAACACCATCCCGGTGGAGGGGAACATCTTCCTCTCGATCTCCAAGGAGCAGAAGGACGATGTCATCCAGATCGCGAGGAAGCTTACGGAGATGGGCCTCTCCCTCTACGGGACCTCTGGCACGGTGGATTACCTCACCGAAGCAGGCATCCCCGCACAACTGGTGCGAAAGGTGCAGGAGGGTTCCCCGAATGTCATAGACCTCCTCCGGCGCGGGGAGATACGGATGATCATCAACACCCCCACCGACAAGCAGTCGCGCCAGGACCATTACCAGATCATGCGGGTCGCCGTGGATTACGGGGTCCCCTATATCACGACCATCCAGGCCGCACGGGCAGCAGCGATGGCCATCGAAGCGATCAAGAAGGAGCGGATCACCATCGAGCCGCTCTCCCATTACCTGGGAGCGTCCTGAAGCGACCTCCCGGAATACTGCAATTTTTATCATTGGTTCGCCCTGGTAATATCTCCACGCTACCCATTGCTCCTGCTGCATCCCGGAACAAGGGTGGAACTCATCGGTGTATCCCGGCGTCCCGGAAATACCCTTATTATTGCAGCAGGGGCAATGAATAGGTATCACCGGAGTTTTGTGAATGGGAAAAGGAACCATTGTCATGGCATATTCGGGGGGGCTTGATACCTCCATCTGTATCCCCCTGCTGAAAGAACGGTACGGGTATGACCGGGTGGTCACCGTGGCGGTGCACGTGGGCCAGCGGGACGAGGAGATCCGGATGGCCACCGGGAAGGGCCAGAAACTTGCAGACACCCACTATACCATCGATGCCCGTGAGAAGTTCGTGCACGAGTATATCTTCCCGGCGATTCGGGCCAATGGCTCCTACGAGGGGTACCCCATGGGCACCGCCCTCGCACGCCCGCTCATCGCCGAGGAGGTGGCAAAGATCGCCGCGCTGGAGGGGTCCTCCGCGGTCGCTCACGGCTGCACAGGGAAGGGGAACGACCAGCTCAGGTTCGATTTCATCTTCCGCATGGCTGGCCTCGAGGTCATCGCCCCCATCCGGGAGCTGAACCTCACCCGGGAGTGGGAGATAGAGTATGCAAAGGAGCACAAGGTACCTGTCCCGGTCGCAAAGGACAAGCCCTGGAGCGTGGACGAGAACATCTGGAGCCGGAGCATCGAGGGGGGAAGACTCGAGGATCCCGCATACCACCCGCCTGAGGAGATCTATGCATGGAGCGTGTCCCCGGAGATTGCTCCCGATACACCGGAGATCCTTACCATTGACTTCATCAAGGGGGTTCCCCACCGCCTGAACGATGTGGAGTATGCAGGGTATGACCTGATAGAGAAGTTGAATAGCATCGCCGGAAGGCATGGGATCGGCCGGAACAACATGATCGAGGACCGCATCCTCGGCTTGAAAGCCAGGGAGATCTACGAGCACCCGGCCGCGACTGTGCTCCTCGCAGCGCATGCGGACCTGGAGCACCTCACCCTCACCCGGCAGGAACTTGCCTTCAAGCGCATGGTGGACGACAAGTGGTCGGAGCTCGCGTACATGGGGCTGGTGCACGAACCGCTCTTCCATGACCTGAATGCCTTCGTTGCCCGTTCGCAGGACCGGGTATCCGGCAGGGTGGATGTCATGCTCTACAAGGGGTGCTGCAGGGTGCTGGGGCGCTCATCCCAGGAAGGGATCTACTCGGGAGACCTGGTCTCGTTCGATACGACCACCATCGACCAGTGCCATGCCATCGGAGTCTCAGCATATTACGGGATCCAGGCCCGCCTCGTGGAGCAGGGCAGAAAAAAGAAGGAATAACAATCCTTTGCGATTTTTTTTATGCTGCGAGAGAGGGTATTTTCATTCACTCAATGACTTGAGAAGTGCCTTGTTCCTCGCAGCCGATTCTTTCAGATCTTTCTTTTGTGCTGGTGTGAGCGGAGTTTTTTGTATTCTCTCCAGTTCTCCCAACTCATCCTCTTTTATACGGTGAACCGGGGGCATGATGACAGTGTATGTCCTTTCTGGTAAAGATAATATCTGTCATGCTCACGGTATACATATACCGGCAAAGAGCACCTTATAAGAAGGTATATCCCCTGAATTCATCTCTACTATAATTTTTTCCAGAGAATATGAAAGCGGAAAACCCATCCCCAGCCCATGTTTCGATCACTTCCTATACACAAAGAAAAAGATGTTAAATCAGTTTCTTTCCGGCGTGGGGACCGGGGTTGCACTCGAAGGCCTCGGTGACTTTCATCACCAGGAGCGACTTTGCGGGGAGTTCCGGCTTCTTGTCGTGGACCATCTTCTTCATCTTCTCGTACTCCGGGCCTGCCGTCTTCACCTCCACGGTCCCCTTGATCTGGTAGCATTTCTTTGCATCCGGGTCCCAGGTGTAGATGGCCATGTGCGGGTTCTCCCTGACATTCGCCAGGGTCTTGTGCATGAAGTTGTCAGCGAGCCAGAGGGTATCGTCTGCGACCATCAGGACAAACGCGATGGGTGCCACATTGGGAACTCCCTTCTTTGACGCGGTTGCCACAGGGAAGAGCTTGATCTTGGAGAATGTCTCTTTCATCTCGGGGGTAAGATTCACCATTGTTCCTTTCACCTCTTGTAGAGAGCTTCACAGCTCAAAAGAGCCGTTATTACTCCAATATGCCTCTCTCCCCTTATTCTTTTTGGCAAATCCTGCCGGCAGGGGAACATGGGGGCGGATGGTGAGAAGGCGAATGGATGATATCGAAAGAGGAGAACGATATGATATACTCCCCTCACTGCGGTGGATTGGGGGTATCTCCAATGGTCAGGCCCTCTTATCTCCGGCTCCTGGAAACAGGCGAACTCGCTCGACGAGTGGAGGCTTCAATGGCCCTGCTCTCACCCTGCAGGGTCTGCCCAAGGCAGTGCGGTGTTGACCGCCTCCGGGATGAAGTGGGTTACTGCCGGAGCGGGCTTCTCCCGGTCGTCTCCAATCATGGCCCCCATTTTGGGGAGGAGCCGCCGCTGGTGGGAAGATACGGATCGGGGACCATCTTTCTCTCCGGGTGCAACATGCGGTGTGTCTACTGCCAGAACTATACCATCAGCCAGGAGCGATATGGGAGAGAGATCAGCTGCGGGGAACTGGCAGAGATGATGATCGATCTCCAGGACCGGAGGTGCCACAACATCAATTTCGTCTCCCCGACCCACTTTGTGCCGCAGATACTGGCAGCTGTCCTGCGTGCGGCCAGGAATGGCCTGGATATCCCGCTCGTGTATAATACAGGGACATACGATTCCGTGGAGACATTGAGGCTGCTCGAAGGAATATTCGACATGTACATGCCTGATGCAAAATACGGGAGCGATGAAGTGGCGCTCTCGCTCTCTGATGCACCGGGATACGTGGGGGTTATGAATGCGGCCATCCTCGAGATGCAGCGGCAGGCGGGTGATCTCATGATTGAAGGGGGCATCGCGGTGAAGGGGCTTCTCATCCGGCACCTTGTGCTCCCCGATAATATTGCAGGCAGCGAGGAGGTGTTCGCATTCATCGCGGAAGAGGTCTCAAGAGATGCGTATGTGAATATCATGGACCAGTACCGCCCGTGTGGGAGGATTGTGGAGGATGTGCGAAATCCCCATCGTAACTCCCTCATGAGAGGGATCTCGTCAGGGGAATACCGGGAGTCGATAGCGTCTGCACGTCGGCATAGCCTGCACCGTGGATTTGATTCATTCTAACTTAATATACACTCCGTTCCGGATTTCAGGTACGAATTATGAAAATAACGAAGTGATTTTGGAATAAGAACCGCATCCGCGGTTTTCATCAGGGGGGGCATGTGACCAGAAGGTATCATGTGTGTTTCATTTGAGAAAATACCGGGAAGGAGGGTAGATCAGCCAGACTGAAGCATATACCTTGCAAGCCCCTCGATCTTCTCCATGATAGGGCAGTGCTGCTCTACCACGGGTTTGACCGATGGTTCGTACCGGGGAATGCAGGAGTCCTGCGGGAGAATCCATGTCTTCTGAAAGATATCCGCCATCTCTTCTCTGATTTTTTTCATGTCTGATGAGGGAGGCATCCGGTTGATCACCAGCACCACATCCTGGATGCCACACTGGCGGGCCAGCCGGCAGAGATCCCTGGCCACGGCACGGGCGTTATAAGACTCATCGGTGACGATGAGCGCGAGATTGAAACCCTGCGCGACCGCCCGGCCGAAATGTTCGAGCCCGGCTGGAGTGTCCAGGAGGATCACCTCGTCAGGGAGGCTGCCGGCATTCGCAAAGATGGTGGAGAGGAGCGTATACTCGGGGCACAGGCAGCCCGATCCGGCATTCTGCACCCCGCCCATCACCAGGAGGCGGATGCGCTCCCCGGCAGGTATTCCAAAGCGCTCCACGACGTCGGCGGTGTCGGGGTTGAGGACCATGAACCCCCCGCGCCCGGGATTTCCCCCGATCTTCTCCTGGATGTACACCTTCTGCTCCGAGAGGGGCAGGATAGGATGGGTGGGAGATATCCCAAGGGTCGCGGCAAGGTTCGACTGCGGGTCCCCATCCACTGCCAGTACGTGCGTTCCCTGCCGCGAGAAGGTATACGCGAGAAGGGCGGTGAGCGTGGTCTTGCCCACTCCGCCCTTCCCGGCAATGACTACCCGTATCTTCCTTCCGTTCATGGTGGTGATCTGAAAACAACCCTAGGATTCCCTTCGAGACTCATGCATACTCATTCACGAAAATGGCGAAGCCATTTTCATTCGGAAAAAATTCAGATCCCGAGGTCTGTCCGCTTCCTCTCGATGTGATCAGTGATCAGATCGGCAGCCTTGAGGGGATCCGGTTCCACTGCG
>JALOPW010000025.1 GCA_025453675.1 Methanolinea sp. | reverse complement strand
TTTATTTTTAAGGTATTATACATTCCCTTCAAAAGAAACCCATTCCCGACCTGGTACCTGTGAGTGCCAGGATTACAATCCGCCCTCTTCCGGGCATCTCCTCAATTTATAGCGAGATACCGCACACCTGTGAATAACAAAATGAAAATTGCCATAGTCAGTTCCCTCCAGGATCCCGGCGGATCTACTATCCACCGGGCGCTCCTGGCTCTCCTCGCCGGTCCCCATGAGATCTATCCCCTGGAACGGCACGAACTCGAACATCACCGCGTACAGGAACGGTTGATCTACAAGGACCGTATCGACCGGGATATGGATGCCGACCTGATCATCTTCCTCTCCCGCCACTCATCGAAGAACCCTGTCCCGGTGCTGACAGTGCACGTCACCGGGAATATCACGACTGCGGATTTCGGGGGCCTGGAGCGTTCCCTCCCGCCCGCTGCCCCGGAATGGATGCATGCGGTACTGCGGGAACTCTCGAAGAATGCTCCTCCGGGCTACCGCGTGGCCTACGAGGTCACCCACCATGGCCCGTCAGAACTCAGAACCCCCTCGCTCTTTGTGGAGGTGGGCAGCACGGAGAAGGAGTGGCAGGACGAGGCAGCCGGTATGGCAGTGGCAAGGAGTGTGCTGTGTGCAGACCCGCTGAATTGCATCCCCCTTGTCGGGTTTGGTGGGACACACTATGCCGCCCGGCAGACTCACATTGCACTCAATACCCGGGGAGCATTCGGGCACATCGCCCACAGCCGGGAGGTACCCTCACTTGACGCCGCCATGATCGATCAGATGGTGGAGAAGACCGGGGCTGTGGCTGCCTACATCGACAGGAAAGCCATTCCCGGGAAGGACCTCGCCACGCTGGAGTCGATCATCCGGAAGAACGGCATCATGATCCTCTCCGAAGGGGACCTGATGCACTTCGGTGAGATCTCCTGGGACACGTACCAAAAAATCCTCGGCCTTGCGAAGGAGACAGTCCCGGGGTGCACTGTCATCCTGCACGGGCCGTGTCCCGATGGGCACCCGGTGAAGGTGGAGATGGATCCCCCCCTCCTGGAAGAGGCCTGGAGATGCAATCCCCGGGCGGTCATCGAGGGCTTGGATACACTCCCGCTGGTTCGCCTCTCGACCTCAAAAAAGCCGATATGGCCTTCTTTCATCACCATCGGAGAGAATAGCGGGAATGTACTGCATGATTTAATAAGCTTATGCGTAAACATCATACGTAGAGGGGAAATTACGTTCGTTGCGGGTGACCACCTGACCATCAGCAGGCGCAGGTTCGACCCCGACAGGGCACGCGATCTCGGGATCCCCCGGGGCCCGCTCTACGGGCAGCTGATGAACGGCTGCCCGGTGCGGGTCGGTGACCGGGTGATCACCCCTGAGATGGTCCAGACCTGCAGCGAGAGACGAATCCACATCCCGGGACTGGAGAAGTACCTATGAGGTCTATCGTTGAAGAAGCGCTGACCAAGGTGAGGGAGGACTCACCGGATATCTCGAAGAATAACGAGGATCTAGACCAGGTCCTCAAGGAATTACGGACAGAGATAGCCGTGATCGGCTGCGGGGGGAGCGGTTCCAACACTATCACCCGCATGAAGGAGGAGGGGATCCACGGTGCCCGCCTGGTTGCCATCAATACTGATGCCCAGCACCTCTCCCGCACAGTTGCTGATCACCGCATCCTCATCGGCAGGCAGCGCACCCGGGGACTCGGGGCCGGGTCCATCCCGCAGATAGGGGAAGAGGCAGCGCTCGAGAACGAGCAGGAGATCAAGCGGGCAGTCAGCGGGTGCGACATGGTCTTCATCACCGTGGGCCTCGGGGGAGGGACCGGTACCGGTGCCGCCCCCATTGTGGCCAAGTCTGCACGTGAGGAGGGGGCGCTCACCATCGGGGTGGTGACGCTCCCCTTCACTGCTGAGGGCGTAATACGGATGGAGAACGCTGAGGCGGGGCTCGAGCGTCTCCGGGACGTGGCCGACACGGTCATCGTGGTCCCCAACGACCGACTCCTGGAAGTGGTCCCAAAGCTCCCCCTCTATGCGGCATTCAAGGTCGCAGACGAGGTGCTGATGAGGGCAGTCAAGGGGATAACAGAGCTGATCACCCTGCCTGGCCTGGTGAACCTCGACTTTGCGGACGTCCGCACCGTAATGGAGCGGGGAGGCGTGGCCATGATCGGGGTCGGCGAGAGCGAGAGCGAGGAGAAGGCTGCCGACTCGGTGAAGAAGGCAATCCGCTCACCGCTCCTCGATGTGGATATATCGGGCGCGAATGCAGCGCTCGTGAACGTTATCGGGGGCCCGGACATGACCATGGAGGAGGCCGAGGGGGTGCTCCAGGAGGTCTATAATCGCATCGCCCCTGATGCGCGGATCATATGGGGTGCCCAGGTGGACCCCAATATGCAGAATAAAATGCGAACCATGCTGGTGGTGACAGGGGTGCGGTCGCCACAAATATATGGTAGGAATGAAAAAATTACCCCAAAAGTTCAGAAGCAATTCGAGATTGACTTTTTGAAGTGAGTTCTATGGAAATTGCCAAACCAGATATCAAATTCAACGTAAACGAGGAGCTGTTCCGGAAATACTGGAGGATCCTCAAGCTGGCCAGGACCCCCAAACGCGAGGAGTACCAGAAGATCGCGCTGGTGGCCGCGGCAGGCGTCCTCATCGTAGGTATCATCGGATTTCTGATTTACGAGCTGATGCTCATTCTCCCCTGATGGATATGGAAGAGTTCCCCAACCGTATTTTTGCCATCAAGACCACCTCCAAGCAGGAGCGGACGGTTGCTGACAATATCAAGAAGGCCATCGAGACCGGGGCCACTGATATCCAGGTGGTGGCGATCATTGTCCCTGACGAGCTGAAAGGCTATGTCCTCGTGGAGACCCCCGAGAGCCTCCCGCGCATCGAACAGCTGGCAGAGAAGGTAGCCCATGCGCGCACTGTGGTCAGGGGCGAGACCACCTTCTCTGAGGTTGCACACTTCCTGGTACCAAAACCCGTGGTGAGCGGCATCTCGGAGGGGACCATTGTGGAACTTATCGCTGGCCCGTTCAAGGGAGAAAAGGCCGTTGTCAAGCGGATAGACACCGGTAAAGAGGAGATTACCGTGGAGCTCTATGAGAGCGTGCTCCCCATACCCATCACTGTAAGGGGCGACAATGTCCGGGTGGTGGACAAGGGAGAAAAGAATTAACCCCTCTAATCGTTTCCCTCTCCTGGTATACCTTTAAGTTCGCTGCGGTCAACCTTTTTTACCCACGCTGGGTCCCATCCGGGGACAGCATGGTGGTACAGACATGGCAGAAGTGGTCGAGGTATTAGTACCTGGAGGCAAGGCAACCGCAGGTCCACCCCTGGGACCGGCCCTGGGGCCGCTCGGCATCAACGTGAAGGCAGTCGTCGATGAGATCAACCAGAAGACCAGCAGCTTCAACGGCATGCAGGTCCCGGTGAAGGTCGAGGTCGATGACAAGAAGAACTTCACGGTAAGCGTGGGTATCCCACCCACCACCGCCCTCATCAAGAAGGAGGTCAATGTCGAGAAGGGATCTTCGGAACCCAACGTCAAGACCGTTGGTGACCTGCCTATCGAGGCCGCTGTCAGGATTGCCCGTATGAAGCAGGGTGACATGCTCTCCTATGACCTCAAGCACGGGGTCAAGGAGATCGTCGGCACTTGTGTGAGTATGGGTATCACCGTCGATGGAAAGAGGCCGAAAGAGGCTCTCACTGCCATCGACGCTGGCACCTACGACAAGCTCCTCGTGGAATAGACGAGAGAGAACCATAGAAGATCAGTATGGTCGCGCACTATGGAGGAAATAGATGGTTGAAAGGGCAAAAATTGTAGAGGCCGTGAAGACGGCTATCGAAAAAGCGCCTACACGGAAATTCTCTGAGAGTGTAGATATTACCGTCAATCTCAAGAATATTGACATGGCGCAGCCCAAAAATCGTATTGATGAGACGATACTCCTCCCCCATGGTACCGGCAGGAAGGTTGGCATCGCCGTCCTTGGCAAGGGTGATCTCATCACCAAGGCCAGGGAAGCAGGCGTTGACCTTGTGATCGGTCCGGAAGAGATTGAGCGGCTGGGCGGGGCTCCGAGGGAGGCCCGCACTGTTGCCAGCTCATACCGCTTCTTCCTGGCCGAGACCAGCGTCATGCCGCAGGTGGGACGATTTCTCGGTCCCCGCCTGGGGCCACGCGGAAGGATGCCCACACCCATACCCGCCGGGACTGACATCAAGCCCATGGTGGAACGTCTCCGCAATTCGGTGAAGATACGCACAAAGGACAAGAAGACGTTCCACGTCAAGGTGGGATCCACCGGGATGCCCCCCGAGCAGATTGCCGAGAACATAGATTCGGTGTTGCGACGGGTGGAATCCGTCCTGGAACAGGGCTCCATGAATATCCGGTCGGTCTACGTGAAGACCACCATGGGGCCGGCAGCGAGGCTGGTATAGATGGCCCTGTATACTCATCACCTTCCGGCATGGAAGAGGAGAGAGGTGGAGGAGATCAAGGCCGATGCAGGGAAGTACACCCTGGTGGGCCTTGTTGACATGTATGGCATCCCCGCCAGCCAGTTGCAGCAGATCCGCCGGAACCTAAAGTCCACCGCCAAGATCAAGATGACCAGGAACACCCTCATCCGTCATGCATTTGACGAGTTGGGCGGGCCGCTCTCGGCCCTGGCTGGGCATCTCTCCGGGCAGTCGGCGCTCATCTTCACCAACGAAAACCCGTTCAGGCTCTTCAAAACCCTGGAGAAGACCAAGACCAAGATGGCTGCAAAGCCGGGTGAGACAGCGCCTGAAGACATCGTGGTTGAGAAGGGGCCAACGAGTTTCAAGCCAGGCCCCATCGTGGGAGAACTCCAGCAGGTGGGGATTCCCGCCGCCATCGAGGCCGGGAAGGTCAAGATACGGGAGACCCGCACTGTCGTGAAGAAGGGAGAGGTCATCAATCCCAAACTTGCTGATGTCCTGGCAAAACTGGGAGTCAAGCCAATGGACGTGGGACTTATCCTGCAGGCCGCCTTCTTCGAGGGTGACGTGTATGAACCGTCCGTACTGGCAATTGACGAAGACCTGATCTACCGCCAGATGACCCTGGCAGCATCGCAGGCCTTCAACCTCTCGGTCAATGCAGTGATATTCACCAGGGAGACAGCAGTCCCGCTCGTGGAAAAGGCTGCAAGAGAGGCCCGTGGACTGGCTATCGAAGCCGATGTCTATGCAAAAGACGTCATTGATGCGATTATTGGTAAAGCCTATCGAGAAAGTGCCGCCCTCCAGAGTATGGTAGGGGGAAAATGAGAGTAACTGAAGCGAGGTAATCGAGATGGAGTATATCTATGCTGCCCTTCTCCTGCACAAGGCAGGAAAAGCGGTCAAGGAAGAGAACGTGAAGGCAGTCCTGACTGCTGCCGGTATCGCCGTAGACGAGGCCCGGATAAAGGCCATGGTTGCTGCGCTCGAGGGCATCAACATCGAGGATGCCATCAGCAAGGCCGCGGCCGCCCCGGTCGCACTCGCTGCAGCCGCACCCACTGCAGCTGCAGCTGCCGCTCCGGCCGCAGCCGAAGAGCCGAGCAAGGAAGAGAAGAAGGAAGAGGAAGAGAGTGGCATGGCAGGGCTCGGTGCCCTGTTCGGCTGAACTCTTCTCATCTTTTCTCATCTGCTCTTCATGCTGACCCGGTTTTTCCATTGAAAATTGCATTCGCGATTTCCTATGAAAATGCGTCCGGCATTTTCATGTGCCGGGCCTGTTGTGAAATGTATCATTCTTGTTTTCATGCAGTATGCCAGGTTACCCGGAAACGGGGGTTCACATATGGTTCATATGAAAATGCATCCGGCATTTTCATTTTACCTGCTTGAATCAAGAAGTGAATCATGTTGGTTTTTTTCATTGTCGTAGGTTCTTCCTACCGACACCCGGTCATGTCAATCGATGAAAACCCGGGGATTGACCACCCTATTGATATCTGATACCCTCCTACCATCCCTTTGATGAGCCCGCTGGCAGCAATCCTCCTCCTCCTTGTGGTGGCAAAAGGATTGGGGGAACTGCTCGAAAGGGCCGGTTTTCCCTCCATGATCGGGGAGATAGCCGCAGGGGTATTCCTCGGCCCTGCAATGCTCGGTATCATCGAACCCGGGGAGACCCTCGAGATCTTCGCTGATATCGGGCTCATAGTCCTTCTCTTTATGAGCGGTGCACAACTGAACCTGCGGACGTTTGCCAGGTCCGGGAAGGCGGGAGCAATGGTAGCAGGCACCGCAGTCGCAATCCCCCTGGCAGCCGGAATGGTCCTCGGTGTGGTATCAGGTTTTGACATTATTCATGCCCTCTTCATCGGGATTGCCCTCTCTATAACCTCAATCGGCATCTCGGTGCGCACACTCATCGACCTGCGACAGCTCAAATCTGATATCGGGCTCCTGGTGGTCAGTGCCGCGGTCATCGATGATGTGATAGGAATTGTACTGCTAGGGTTCCTCACCGCCTTCGTCACTGGAGAGGGCTACGGGTCCGGTATCTTCATCATGATCATCCTGGTCATCTTCTTCTTTGGCCTGGTGCTGACCATAGGAAAGAGGGTGATCATATGGCTGTTCCAGGTTTCTCATAAGGCGCATACCCACGAGATGCCCTATTCAGTGGCCCTTATCTGCGGGCTCTTGTGCGCCCTGGCGGCCAACGAGGCAGGGCTTCACTATGCGATAGGTGCATTCATCGCCGGTCTCATCCTAGGGGATGGTATCCGCAGTGACCGGTCTCTCTATGACAGCCTTTCCGATCTTGCATTCGGATTTTTTGTCACCCTGTTCTTTGCATCCATCGGACTCCTCTTCCCGCCCTCCTTCGCGGAGGTCCCGCTGGTATTCATGGTCCTTTTGGTTGCGGTGGCATTCGGAAGCAAGATATTGGGAGGGTTCCTCGGATCCCTCCGGATGCTGAAGGACCCGAGAAGATCCCTGGTGGTGGGCTACGGGATGGTCCCGAGGGGGGAGGTTGCCCTCGTCGTTACCAAGGTCTCCCTGACCGCAGGGCTCATCACCACGGCCCTCTTCTCGGCGGTGACACTCATGATCATCATCACCGTCTTTGCCACACCCTTCCTGATGGTCAGGGGTTTTGCATCGCTTCAGTAAAAGTCAGATATTCCCGATCACATGCAGGTGGGCGATGAGAGTGCAGATCTCCACCACCCCTATTGCCACTCCCTGCCGGTCCACGACCACCAGGTCAGGGTGGTGATATTTCTCAAGCAGCCTGAGAGCCTCGGTCACAGGGGTGTCCACGTGGACAGTGATGTGCTGCCTGGTCATGATGTCCTCTGCAATCGATGCATCGCCCCTGATGATGCACTCGATACAGCCTGACTTCTTCCTGCTGCGCACGCCGATGATGGGACTCAGCTGAGTCAGGAGGTCGAAGGGGGTGATCACCCCAAGGAAGTGTCCCTCCCTGTCAATGACCACCAGGTCCCTGCAGCCTCTCCGGGAGAAGTGGGTGATGCAGTGATCGATGGGGGTTTCGGGAAGTATTCTCTCGAAGTCGGATCTCATGAGGTCTGATGTGGTTATGGTATCAATACCCTGCGCGGAAAGGCCACCACCCGGTTGTCTCGTGTCTTCTGTCCTTTGTCCATCTTCACCTGTCATATGATCCCCTCCCGGCTCAAGTTCCGGGAGATGATATTGCCGGGCTTCCCAAAAATATTGCGGGTCAGTGATGAGGATGGGTGCAGGACTCCTGAACGGAATCACACTTTCTGGAGGTATTCCTGGCACGCAGGACAGAACCACCGCTTCTGCCGGTTGATGTCCTCCAGGAGGAGGGGATTGAACATGATGCACTCGCGGTTCCGGCAGTGTGCGAGTCCCAGCAGGTGGCCCACTTCATGGGCAGACTCTTTTGCCAGGCGGTCGATGAGGTCTCCGTCGTCGGCCGGATATCCATAATATTCGTTCTCCAGTCGGGCGGTTGAGACCACGGCACTCCCGGTGGATTGACGGGAGAGCCCGAAGAGGTATTCATCACCCTTCCTGCAGAGGTCCTCTGAGACCACCAGGAGGACCAAATCAGTGCCTCCGGAGCGCTTTTTAAAGAGATCCAGGGAATCCAGGAGTGCTGTGGCATCGGTCTGCTTACGGGAAGGGATGTAGCCGGTCACCACGAAGTGGCTCTCGCAGACCCTGGAAATGAGGGGAAGTAGGATTTCGAGTTCCCTTGAAAGTGCGGTCTGGATGCCGGGGGGTGCTCTGGAATCCCAAAAAATAAGCAGGTCCATTTCTCATAATACCTGGGTATGGCGGACCTTAAACATATTGAGCGGTGCATTGCCGCATTCATCGCCCGGAATTACCGGAACGTGGCAGAGGTAGGTATAGGTAAGAACCCTGACACTGCCATGATCCTCCGGGACAGCGGGGTCTCGGTATTCTGCACCGACATACACCAGGTCCCACCGGTCACCGGGATCCGAATCCTCATCGACGATATCTTCTCTCCGGATACAAGTCTTTACCGGGGGCTCGAACTGATCTATTCCCTGCGCCCCCATGAAGAGATGATGCTTCCGCTGGTGCGCCTTGCAAGGGAAGTAGACTGTGACCTCCTGGTCTACCACCTTGGTTTTGAGGGTTATTCGGAAGGGGGGGAACTGGTCGACTGCGGGGTTATCCTTCACCGGTATTACCGGCGTCAGAATCCTTCAAAGAGGGTCTTCTGATTCCTCTGTGATGGCTTTTCAAGGGAGGGTTCAGGATGGGGCGCCTCTTTCTGCGGGGGAGGGATTTCTTTTTTCTCCCAGGTATTCCCAGTGTCCCGTCTCTTTCTGGTCCCGGTCTCCTTCTCTTTTTTTGTATCCCTCTCTTTCTCTTCGGAGGCAAGGATCCTGGTGACCGATGCCGCCCGGCGCCGGTCATGAATGAAGAGGTCAAGCTCCTCGGTATCGAGGGAGAATTCCCTGGCATAGGTGAGGGGATCACGGTCGATGATCGTCGAGAGTGGGGACATGTACGTCTCAAGGAAAGTTCTCTGTGGCATATGCAGGGAAGATGAGACTTTTCGAAGCATTGACGACCGCACTGCTTTCTGCTTCTGGTAGGAAGACATCCTCCTCCATCGTTCAGGGGCGGATATCCGGGCATGGAGCCCCTTTCCGCCCGTGACTCTCCCGACCCCTAGCACCATGAGGGCGGTTGCATATCTCCACAGGGTATAGTATTGCTGCCGGTAGGTATAGCCGAGATACTCATCTGCCCGGGAGAGGGAGGTATAAGCGCCGTCAATAGCGTCGATCTCCTCGATCCCTGCCAGGTTCGCCTCGATCCACTGGATCAGGGTATCAGGGGTCTCATCCACATCGTAGGCCAGTTTGAGCAGGGACTCGGACGGCATCTTTCCATACAGGGCGATAATCAGGTCAAAGATGGATGAACGCTCATCCTTCCGGGAAGGAAGGATCTCCCCTTCCAGCCGGTCTCTCCCTGCTGCAGAGGCATACAGCATATTCACCGCTGCCCTCATATCTCCCCGGGCGGTCTCGGCTATATGGTGGAGAGCGTCTTCATTGCAGGTGATCTTCTCTGCGGCACAGATATATCTCAGCCTTGGGGCGATGGAGCGCGCCTGGAGCGCCTTGAACTGCACGCCATCGCAGCGGCTGCGAATCTCCCCAGGGATGGCATAGAGGTCGTTGGCGATAAGGATTATCGGCTGGCAGGAACCCTTCAGGAGTTCGACGATGGCCCGGGCACCTCCCCTGTCGGCAGTCCCGTGCAGGTTGTCCGCCTCATCGATGATGATCAATTTCCTGGAGGCACTAAAAAGGCTCCTCGTCGTGCTTCCGCTCCCTGCCACCCGCTCAATGACCGCTCTGGTCCGCTGGTCACTGGCATTGAGCTCGATCACTTCCCAGTGCATATCGTTTCCCAGGGCGTGCGCACTGGAAGTCTTGCCGGTTCCCGGTTTCCCGTAGAGAATGAGCGGTTTTTTATCCCGGCTCCAGTTCCTGGCCCAATCCAGCATCTGGCGCAATGCGGTGCTGTTTCCCACCACCTCGTCGAGGTGGGCAGGCCGGTATTTTTCCGCCCAGTCCATGCCTTTTGTTTCGACCCTGTATCAAATAAATTATCACTGATGATGCTCCAATGAGTTATTACAACCGGCCTTGTTGACTCTATGGAATTGAACGGCGTGTCCACGGCAAAAATTGCCTCGGTGGTCAGGGAGTATGAAGGGGTTCGCAGGAAGCATGCCATTGGCGAGATGGTAAAAGCTGTCCGCATTGAGTGTTCAGGAGTGCTGGCCTCGTTCGGGGAGGATGCAGCGGTGATAGAGCACGGGGATGAAGTCCTCCTCCTTGCTGCTGACGGTATATGGAGCCGTCTGATGGAAGCGGATCCTTACTGGGCTGGCTACTGCGCAGTCCTTGTCAATATCCATGACATTGCCGCCATGGGGGGGAGGCCCATTGCCATGGTGGATGTCTTCTCGATATCTGACACCCGTATCCAGAAACAGGTCATATCAGGGATGCATGACGCATCCCTTCAGTTCGGGGTGCCAATAGTGGGAGGGCACCTGCATCCGGATACCCCGTATAGCGTGATAGATGTGGCAATTCTTGGGACCGCTCCGAAGGGTTCGGTTATATATTCACATACCGCACGGGAGAAGGATTGCGTGATTGTTGCGGTGGACCTGAATGGCAGGGTTCATCCTTCCTGCATCCTCAACTGGGACTCGGTGACCATGAAAACTCCGGATGAGGTGAGGGCCCAGATCAGGGTGCTGGAGAGCATCGGCCGTGATCACCTGGTCAGTGCCGGGAAGGATATCAGCAACCCGGGTATCATTGGGACGCTTGGGATGCTCCTGGAGGTGAGCGGGAAGGGGGCCACCATTTCCCTTGACAAGCTCCCGATGCCAGATCTCGCAGCGAATGCAATGACTTTTGAGCAGTGGGTCAGGATCTACCCTGGGATGGGCTTCGTGCTCACTGCACCATGCGGGAATGTGCCGGAGATCTGCAGGCGCTTCCAGGAGGTGGGGATGACTGCCAGATCGGTGGGAGAGGTCACCGGGACCAGGACGCTCCAGCTGGCGCTCAAGGACCAGGCATCCCAGGTATTTGATTTCCATAAAAATGGCATCATGCACCTTTTCTCTGACGATGGTTCATGTCCGTGAAGATGATTGGGATCGGGATTGAGGGAGAGAGCGAGAAGATCGTCAGAAGTGTGCTCCGGTCTCACTGTGCGGCCCGCACGGTCTGTTATTGTTGCCCTGGGGTCCTTCCCGGCGAGATTGAAGTGGCTGTCCGGGAAGACCCTCATCCCGAGGAAGCACTGATCCGTGACCTCTATCTTGGCAATATCCATGCAGCAGTGAGGGGCACGCTCCCTGCAAATGCCACTCTTGCAGCGTTGAAGAGGATGTCTGGGGTGGACCGCCTGGAGAGGGCGGCACTCCTGGAGACGGAGAAGGGTACACGGTTCCTCCTGGCGCCGGTAGGGGTCGACGAGGGTTGGACGGTCCAGGAGAAAGTGTCCCTGGTCCGACGAGCCGAGAGTATGGCCCGTTTCATCGGGCTCTCCGGGGGTGTTGCCATCCTCTCTGGAGGACGGCTCGGGGACGCGGGAAGGCACCCCAGAGTCGATGAGAGTATGGCCCAGGCCGAACTGGTTGCCAGGCTCACCGGGGCTCGTCATTTCCAGATCCTTATTGAAGAGGCAGTGAAGCAATGCAGTGTAATTCTCGCACCTGATGGCATCTCCGGCAATTTGATCTTCCGTACGCTCACCTTTCTCGGATCGGGTCACGGACATGGCGCACCAGTCTTAAATATCGATAGAATCTTTGTAGATACTTCGCGCGCCTCTCCAGAATATGTAGATGCCCTTCATCTGGCAGATTCTTTGTCCATTAGATAAAAAGTTTATTTAAACGATTCATTTCTGGAAATAGCCGATATTAAAAGGATAAAGGCGTAGAGAGACTCTTCCTGCCGTCAACCCCGGCAATCGTTCCGGAGATTACCGGAAAAAGATAATGGGGGGCAAATTGCACGAAAATCACGAAACGTTTAAATATTTCCTGATACATTTTTTGAATTGAGGTAAAATACAATGGCAGATTTACCTATTGCTGCAGTTGTGAGAATTGCGAAGAAGAATGGTGCTGAGAGAGTAGGCAGCGATGCTGCCGCCGCCCTCGTTGCCAAGGCTGAAGAGTACATTGCGAACCTGACCAAGGAAGCCAACAGGCTTGCCCTTCACGCAGGGAGGAAGACAATCAAGGAAGAGGACGTGGAACTTGCGGCCAAGTCCGCATAACCCTTACCTTTTCCCCAATTCAACTCAAAACTGACCAGCAACACAACAATCAAGGTGGCATCAAACCTTTTCTGCGGAACACCCTGCGAGGGTGTAGTGCACTTCGATGGCTGTCTGGAGCCAGGATTGATATATAAAATTATGCCGTGCATATCTGATTGGCGAATGCATTTTTACTCCATCGATCCATCCTCAATTGCCTTCGAAAGAGGGTTGTACCAGGGGGAGACTGATGACAGGGCATCTGCTGGGTTTGGCAGAAAAGACCAGGCCGGACATCATCCAGTCAATTATTGACCTGGGGAAGAAAGGGCAACCTGCAGTTGATTTTCTTCTCCTGGCCTTAAAAGACGAGGATAAAAGAGTCAGGATAGCTGCGGCACATGTCTTGGGTGAGATTGGAGATCGACGGAGTGTCGAACCACTTATATCCATGCTCGCCGACCACGACAGGGATATTCGGTTCATTTCGGCATCGGCTCTGGGAAGGATAGGGGATCCCCGGGCCGTTGAGCCACTCGCCCGTGCATGCGCTGACGAGAATTGCTTCGTCCGTATAACGGCGAAAGAAGCGCTTACCAGCCTATCAATCAACCGCTGAGAGTAATCCCGGCGTTGTTACCAGGAAGGTGCGGATAAGAGGACCCGGAATGGGGCAACCGGTCCGAAATTCCACTCATCCCTTCCACTATTCTCACAGATCAGAGGATACCCTTGGTGCTCGGTACCTTGTGGGTATCTTTCCCGATACGGGTGGCCAGGCCAAGGGCGATCCCAAATGCTTTAAAGAGAGCTTCACATTTATGGTGGTCATTCTTCCCCTCCATTGCCAGGTGGGCAGTGATTCCAGCCTTTATGCAAAGGCTGTAGAAAAAATGCTCGAATATTTCTCTCTCTATCCCGCCAACCCGGGGATGGGAGAACGCCCCCCGGAAGACCAGGTATCCTCTCCCCCCGCAATCGAGGGCTACGGTTGCAAGTGACTCATCCATTGGGATGAGAGCATGAGCAAACCTGGTGATGCCCTTCCCCTCTCCAATTGCCTCTCTGAACGCCTGGCCGAGCACAATGCCTGTATCCTCGACGGTATGGTGGACATCTACGTCAAGGTCGCCTTCAGCCCTGCATGAGAGGCCGAATTGGCCATGCCGTGCCATGGAGGTGAGCATGTGATCAAAAAAGGCTATTCCTGTGGAGATCTCCCCTCCATTGGAAGAATCCAGATCCAGGGAGACATCTATTGATGTCTCCCTCGTCTCCCGGTGTATATGCACGTGCCTCATTGCGCCGCCTCCATGGCCTCCTGTAAGTGCAGCCTTCCGCTATAAAGGGCAGATCCCAGCACCACCCCGAATGCACCGAGTGCCTTCAGGGTTCTTATATCACCCGCAGTGGTGATCCCCCCTGCAACCGTGATGGGGAGACGGGTGCGCTGCAACAACCTGGCCACGGGTTCCGGATCGATCCCCGCCTGCAAACCCTCCACATCAACATTGGTGAAGAGGAGTGAACCTGCACCCATATCTTCAAATCGTTCTGCCCATACAAGATAGTCTCCCCCACTCTTCTGCCAGCCTTCGATGGTGATCTCACCTCCCCTGGCGTCGACGCCTGCCATTATCCGGGCGCTTCCATACTCATCGCTCAATTGTTTCAGTACGGGGGGGTCTCTTGTTGCCAGAGTCCCGAGGATGACCCGCTCGACTCCTGTCTCCAGCCAGGATGCAGCGTCTGTAAACGAACGTATTCCCCCTCCCAGCTGTATCTCGATCCCGGTCTCCTGTATCAGGGCCTGTATCCTGTCGGCGTTCGTGGCCGATTCCCCAAAGGCCCCATCAAGGTTCACCACGTGCAGGCGTTCTGCACCAAGGTCGAGCCAGCGCCGCGCGCAGGCGAGTGGATCCCCAAAAAGCGTTGCAGAGTCCCTCCTTCCCTGGACAAGCTGCACGCACTGGCCATTCAGGATATCAACGGCAGGAAATACGCGCATATCAGGGGATCATCCGCTCAATGGACATGACCAGGATATCCCTCGCCCCTGCGCGCTTCAGGAGGTGTATCAACTGGTAAACCCTCTCCTCGTCAACAACCGCATGGATAGCCACCAGGTCATCCCGGGAGGCAACCTCCATCACCGTGGGGCCGGAGAGCCCGGGGAGGACCGATGAGACCGCATCCACACAGGCTCGCCTGGCATTCATCATCAGGTAACACTGGCCCCTGGCCCTTATCACGCTTTCAAGCGCCAGTTGTATCTCCTCGATCTTGGTCTCCTTTGAGGAGAGGGAATGGTGATTGGCAATAAGCATGGTGCTGGTGGGAAGGACTGTATCCAGTACTCGCAGGCGGTTCGAACGGAGCGTGTTCCCTGAACTGGAGAGATCGACGATACCCTCGGCGATCCCAAGATACGGTGTGGCCTCGCAGGCCCCTCCGACCGGAACCAGGGTGACAGAGATATCTTTCGCCTGGAAATAGTGCCTTGAGATGACCGGGAACTCTGTAGCAATCCTCGTCCCCTGGAGATCTGCCGGAGATTGGAATGCAGCATCCTCGCGGACAGCAAGGACCAGGGCTGCAATCCCAATCTTCAGGTCGAGCAGTTCAGCGACGTCAGACTCTCGCTCCAGCACCATGTCATGGCCGGTAATCCCGAGATCGGCGGCTCCATTGGCCACATACTCAGGAATGTCAACCGGGCGCGCGAACAGGATCTCCACGTGAGGATCAGGAGTACGTGAGATCAGACGCCGCTCACCGCTGTCGAGGAGATGGAGGCCGCTCTTCTCCATCAGTTCTATGACCGGCCCGGATATACGGCCCTTGTTGGGGATAGCCAGGCGTAGGTTCGGGATCTGATCATTCCCCCCGGGACTCTTCAATACTTCAGAATGTGTTGATCTCGCCACGGATTATCTTCTCGGTGATGCAGGTGATCTCGGCCAGTCCCTGGTCTATAATGGATTCGATATCAGGGCTGATGGTCTTTGTATCAACCTCATGCTTTGGGAGGATCTGCACGCTGGCAACCAGGGGCTGGTCGATGGGTTTTCCGATCTGTGAGAGGAGGCGGATATAGATCTCCTCGATACCGTCGACACTCCGCACGCACTCCTGGGCCAGTTGCGTGGAGATGATATTGTAAATCTTCCCAATGTGGTTGATAGGGTTCTTTCCGCTGGTGGCTTCCATGCTCATGGGGCGGTTGGGAGTGATGAGACCATTGCAGCGGTTTCCTCTCCCCACGGAGCCGTCGTCGCCCATCTCTGCCGAAGTGCCGGTGACGGTCAGGAAGACGCTCCCGGTGTCGATATCATCAGCGGTGTTGATGGCAGCGATCACTTTTCTGCCGGTATGCTGGCGTGCCACCTGGAGCACATGCTCCTCCAGGAGATTCTTGTACTCGATGTACTCGGGGAGCCCCGAGCAGTATCGGTCCACCATTGCGCAGGCCAGAGTGAGGGTGATGGTGTTGCCGTCACGGAGCCCCATGATCTTGATATCATGTCCAACTGCCGGATTTTTAGGGCGGAACTTCTGGTCGATTGAATCGGACACCGCTTTGACGATAGTCTCCGTCTCGGAGAACGGGGCGTGACCGACACCAAATGAGGTATCATTGGCCCTGGGAGGGGTGTTCTGGCAGGGTTTGAAGACATCCCTCAAGTCAGTGGACCCGGTTCCCAGGCGGCAATCGACGATGATGTCCCTGTCCATGTTGAGGTTGGTGAGTGTCTCGCGGAGATACGTGCGGGCTGCCTCCACCGCGATGGCATCGGTGGGGATATTGATGCCATCAAAGTGCTTGGTGGCCCTCCCGTCGATGAGCATGTATATCGGCCGGATTACCTTGCCGCCTCCGTACTTCGGCTGCGATTCACCGGCAACGATCTCGCCCTGATCGGTATTGTGGTGCAGAATTGCCCCGCACTCTTCCAGGTAGGCTTTTGAGAGGGCCCTGCTGATGGATTCAGCGATGCCGTCCGCCAGGCTGTCAGGGTGCCCGATACATTTTCTCTCAACAAGTTCGATCTCCTGGCGTTCCAGCGGGATCTGGTGCAATGCTTCGATCTTGATGTTCCTTCTCAATGAAATCCCTCGATCACCAGACGCGTAATCATTATTAAAACGACGGAAGGTTACATAATCATTCCTTTTGATACCAGGACCATTGGGGTGATGACAAGGAGAGATAAGGCGGTCTTTGACTCTGCCATGCCCGTCTCCTGGCCAGGCAGTGGATCGAATACTCTGGCACATCCCGGGTTCAGACTCTGGAAGAGAATTTCCTCAACCATGCTACATGAAAAGGAGCCTGACCTGGCCCTCCTGTCCCAAACCCCTGCGATAAGCCGGTTCGGATGTTCCGGCGCATTGGCAATGCCAATAACCCGGAAGTGGTATTTGTGAACAGCCAGTCGAAGGGAAGTGAACTACCAGGCTTCTTCCAGTTACGGGAGGGAATCTCCGGGGTCTTGAGGGAAACGAAGAGTACGTAGACAGATATTCAAGACGACCGTCCTTCTTGTCCGGCGAATACCGGCAGGCACTCCCGGTTCCTGTATCTTTGCATACTCGTAGAAAATGTTACGAGCGGTAAAAATGATAGGAATATTCGCGTGCGCACATCCATTGAAAAAAACTACATGATTTCCTTCGAGACACACGTATACGCATTCATGAAAATGGCGCAGCCATTTTCATATTAACCTTATATGTGCCTTTTTTCCGGGCAACCGGCATAATTCATGAAACGCATATGAGACTGACGGGCCACATGCCCCCCCTGATGAAAACCGCGAATGCGGTTTTCATACCAAAATGCCACCGGCATTTTCATGCGTCGGGCCTGTTGTGAAATATATCATTCTTGTTTTCATAGGGCCATTAAATGAACTCCGTTTATAATTTAGGACAAAAATTATGAAAATAACAAAGTGTTTTTCACTCGAAAAATCCTGCCGTTACATTCGCTTGCCAGGCTCGCTGCAACAGGGGCATCCCAACAAGAAAAGAAAACAGCATCATGATTTTTTTTAAACCGGCTGGCTTATTCTCTTTCGGACCAGATGAGATCATGATGACCCGCGAGGAAGTGGAGGACCATCACATCCGGATTTCTGTGAAGACTAAGATCCTCCTCGTATTCCTGCTCCTTTCCGTGAGTGGACTGCTTGTGACCGGAATCCTTGCCTTTATCCAGATCGGTGACGTGAGCCGCTATGCAGTGGAGAGCAGCAGTGCCCTCGGAGACCGGGCTGTGGAAGACAGCACTGCTGCCATGGAGAAAGATGCCCGGGAATCGCTCCTCCGGCTGGCACAGGACCAGGCGTACATCAGCAATATCATCTTCGACCGCGTCTCCGGGGAGATAGAGATGATGGCACGCTATGCCGGAGAGATCCAGGCAGATCCATCGCGAGTACGGTCCCGGCATTTCTATCTCCAGGACGAAGAGCCATCCGATCGCACTACCACCACGGTTTTGTTCCTCTCTCCGGGAGTGGAGGAGGATATCCCATTCGATGAAAGGGATGCCGCCGGGATGATGACCGATATCTTCATTCCCCTCTTTGCGTCGGATGGGAACCTTGCCGCCGTCTACATGGGGACGGAGAGCGGGATGTCATTCATTTATCCATGGTTCACAGGGATGGACGCCTCGTTCGATCCCCGCCTGAGAGGCTGGTTTACGCAGGCAAAAGAGACACAAGAACTGACCTGGTCAGAGCCCTATGTCGACCTGCTTGGCCACGGGTTGATGATGACCTGCTCAAAGCCCGTCTCCGATCCCGAAAGAGGCTGGTTCTGGGTGATCGGGGCGGATGTGACCGTGGAGACTATCAACCGGAATATCATCGGGACACAGGTGGGTGATTCCGGGTATGCCCTGCTCATCGACCAGCATGGGAACGTGATCACAAGGCCAGGCCTCTCATCAGGGGACATGCGATGGGACGAGTCATTCGTGACCGAGAATCTCCTCGGGAGCGGGAATGCCGAACTCGTGGAGGTTGCGCGGGAGATGACTGCCGGGAAGGAAGGTGTTGCAAAGGTCAGATTTGAAGGCGGTGACCGTTTCATCGCCTATGCTCCGGTGAGAAGCGTCAACTGGAGTGTGGGAGTGGTGATGCCAGTGAACGAGGTGATCGCTCCTGCCCTCTCCACCCGGGAGCGCATCCTCGGGGCATCTGAAGAGACGGCATCGCATATCACGCGCCAGCAGGAGATTCTGAGGACCGTGTTCACCGGGGCATTCCTTATCCTCCTCGTGGTAGTCATTGTCCTCTCTCTCATTTTCTCCCGGTACCTCACCAGGCCGCTTGAGGATCTGAAGAAGGGATCCGAGGCCATAGGGCAGGGAGACCTCGACTTTCGTGTAGAGGTGCATACAGGGGATGAGTTCGAGGACCTCGCGATCTCATTCAACCGGATGGCACATGACCTGAAAGAGCATATCCGTTCACTTCGCCTCACCACCGCAGAGAAGGAGCGGATACAGAAGGAACTCGAGATCGCAAGGGGTATCCAGCAGAGTTTCCTCCCCGAGTCCGCGCCCCGTATCCCTGGGATCGACCTCGAAGGGCTCAATCTCCCGGCCGCGGAGGTGGGAGGGGACTTCTATGATTTCATCCCGGTGGGGAGCACGAGCTGGGGACTGGTGATCGCGGATGTCTCTGGAAAGGGCGTACCAGCTGCTCTCTTCATGGCGCTCTCCCGGACACTCATCAGGGCCAGTGCGACCCGGAATCCAGACCCGGTGATCTCCATCAGGGAGGCCAACCGCTCGATTTTCCTGGACTCGAAGACCAGCATGTTCGTGACCCTCTTTTATGCCATCCTCGACATCAGGAAAAAGACTCTGACCTTCGTGAATGCCGGCCACAACCCACCCCTCCTCCTTTCCTCCGGCAGCGAACGGATCAGCCTTCTGAAAGCTAGGGGTATTGCACTCGGGGTGATCGACGAGGTGGACCTGGAACCTGTCGAAGTTCAGCTGGCACCGGGTGACACCCTGGTGCTCTACACGGACGGGGTGACCGAAGCAACGGACGAACACGACCGGGAGTATGGCGTGGAGAGACTCTCTGCCATCGTGCAGTCGTCAAGGGGGCTTCCCGCAAAGGATCTCATTGCTGCGATTGTGAGTGACGTCACTGCGTTTGCCGGTTCACGACCCCAGTTTGATGATATCACTCTCATGGTGCTGAAAGTGAAATGAGAAGGGAATTTCTCTTCACCCATGATTCTCTTCTTTTTACTCTTTTATCTCCAGGGTCATCTCGATTCCACCAACGCGGTCGGCAATTACGTTGTAGACGAATACCACGATAATGCCCATTACGAAGAAGATGATCACGCCGATGACGATCATCAGGATGAAACCCATAATCCCCACTCCAAGCGCACCCGGCCCACCGAGCGCCATGGCTGAGGCTCCGGCACCGATGTTGAGCGCCAGCATGGCCCCCATGAACAAGCCCCATAGTGCTCCGAAAACTGCGTAGATTTTCGCTACGGACATGGGATCGAGCCCTTTAAGCACTCTCACTCTCTCTGTCATACTGTATCCCTCTCTTTTTTTTATAGAGAAGAAGAGGGGGGTCCCTCTAAAAGCATGTGAGATTTCCGTATCGGCCGGCTGTGCACAGTCTCCATCCGAAAGATGTCCCGGAGATTGAGCGAGACCAGGTGATCGATGGAGACGGGAGCATATCCCGTGCACTCACATGAGACATTGATGGTCCTCGTCTCGCCGTTGATGAAGGGATAGCGGGAGATTTTGTTGTGGGTATGTCCATGGATCACCCACCCCTTCCATGATGCAGGGACATCATGAGGATCATGGACCAGGTAGAACTCGTACCCCCCATAAGAGAGGGTGGAATGCCGCTTTGCCCGGAGAAGGTTCCCGTCATGATTCCCCCTGATGAATACCTTCCTCCCGTTCAGCATGTGTATCCATTGGCGGGGGCTCCCCCTGATACTGAAATCCCCCAGGTGATAGACGGTGTCGCCGGGCCCTACCACACGGTTCCATCGCTCTACCAGGTCGGAGTTCATATGGCGAAGCGATGAGAAGGGGCGATGGCAGTGGCGCAGGATCCTGGCATGATTAAGGTGCAGGTCCGAAATAAGGTAGATGGTCCCCCCGCTCCCGGAGCCTGAGAAGAGGAGTTCTTTGAGAGAACGAATGATACCCCTGATCATACTATCAACAGCCCAGTGTTACCAGTCCCCGCAAAGGGACAGGAGATACACTGCCGAACTGTGGTGTCTGCAGTATACCTCATCATCCTATCCTCCCTTGAGAAATGTTTCCACTCACCACTTCCCCGTATGAAAAAGATATTTTTCTGGAACGAAATTCCCGGTTTTTTATTCCCATCTCTTTCCCGGAGGAGGATGGCGGAGGGGAATTGCGGCAATTATCCTATTTCTGCTGCTCGGAGATGAGGGTTCCTGAAAGGGCGATGTTCTCCTTCTCAAGCTCGTGGATCAGGATGGTCACCCGCTCCACGGGAACCCCCAGCACCCTGGTGATGGTCCCCGCGATCTCCTCTGCGATCTGCCTCTTCTGTTCATAGCTCCGACCCTTGGCCATGGTGATGGTGACAACCGGCATATCAGGAACTATAGGATAATATCAGGCATAAACACGGAGGATCTGTCCTGCCCGGTGATGCGATTATCTCAATCTTTTGCCGCTTCTTACGAATAAAGTGCGGCATGTAGTGCGCCGTGCTCCCGGGGTGACAAATAGTGACCTTCGCATGCCACTATTTCTCTTCGCAGTGACTCCGAAGGGGAAGGCCCGCAGGGTGTGCTCAAAAGTCCCTGGCATACCCCGATTCTATGGCAGCCTTCTTTACCGCATCAGCTATCACCCTTGTCACCTCCCGGTCAAGGATGGTGGGAAGGATATGCTCAAGATGGGGGCGTGGCACGTATTCGGCAATGGCATGCGCCGCTGCCACTTTCATATCGTCGTTGATCCGGGAAGCAAAGGCATCGAGCGCCCCCCGAAAGACTCCCGGGAATGCAAGGGCGTTGTTGATCTGGTTCGGAAAGTCGCTCCGACCGGTTCCCACTACCGCGGCACCCGCATGCCTGGCTTTATCAGGCATGATCTCAGGCACGGGGTTGGCCATGGCAAACACAATTGGATCGTCATTCATTCGCCGGATCATCTCTTCAGAGAGGACTCCAGGCCCGGAGACCCCGATGAAAACATCCGCCCCTTCCATCGCATCTGACAGAGATCCTGCCCGCCCAGACCGGTTGGTCTCATCTGCCAGGATAAACTTGTACTTATTGCTGTAGAGGCCTTTCCTGGCCCGGTGGATAATTCCCTGGGTATCGCAGACCACGATATCCCGCACGCTCTGACAGACATCGGGATTGTACCCTATGCATCGGAGCAGACGGGTGATGGCATATCCTGCCGCTCCCGCACCGCAGACCACGATATGGAGATCCTCGAACTGTTTCTTCGTTGCCCTGCAGGCGTTGAGGAGCGCAGCAAGCACAGTGATGGCGGTGCCGTGCTGGTCGTCGTGCATCACAGGGATGCCGATATCCTGGAGAGCTTCCTCCACCTCGAAACACCTTGGGGCGGCGATATCCTCGAGATTGATCCCCCCGAAGACAGGGGCGATGTTTTTCACCTGGTCCACGAAGTCGGTCTGGAAACGCTCGAAGCAGATGGGGAAGGCGTCAATCCCGGCAAACTTCTTGAAGAGGATAGCCTTCCCCTCCATCACTGGGATGGCCGCATAACCGCCGATATTCCCGAGGCCGAGCACTGCTGACCCGTCAGTGACAATAGCCACCGAGTTCCTCTTGAGGGTGTACCGGTATGCCAGGTTCCTGTCCTTCTGGATGGCCCGGCACACCTCGGCCACTCCAGGGGTGTATGCCCGGGAGAGGTCCCTGCGGGTCTCCAGCGGAACTTTGGATCGGATCTCCAGTTTCCCGTGGTGCTCTTCATGCAGATGCAGCGCCTCCCTGTAGATCTCATTGCGGTCCTCTTCCTGGTCCATGATTCCACCTGGGCGCCTCATCATATAAAGCCCCCCTTCCTATGCATGGATCATCCACCAATTCCAGTATATAAATGCCGGCAACACTTATCTTGATACACACCAACCAGACTGGTCATGGCCAGGAAATCCCCCTTTCTCTACGTCGCCCTCTTTTTCGCGCTCGGGATCTTTCTTACCCTCTCGGGATGCACGATGCCGGTGACAATCGAGATCCACCCTCCAGGCGATGAGGCCGGAACCTGCGGGTCATCAATGCAGGCGCTGGTGACAAGGGTCATCGATGGGGACACCATCATGGTGCAGTATCCCGGTGGGAGGGAGGAGACGGTCCGGATCCTTGGAATCGACACACCTGAGACCGAGGATCACGGCAACTGGGGGAATGAGTATGAAGGGATAAGTGACCCCGCATACCTCACTTCCTGGGGTCTCAGGGCCAGTGAGTATACCAGATCCCTGCTGGCAGGGAGGAACATCACCCTCACCGGGGACTGCCAGGCAGGCGAGCGCGATCGTTATGGCAGGCTGCTTGCGTATGTCAGCAGAGACGGAACAGATGTCGGGGCCATGCTCATCCGTGAGGGGTATGCGCGGATATATGCCGAAGAGTCGTTCGGGAAGAAGGCCTCGTATCTTCCGCTCCAGAGGGACGCGCAGGCGGCTGGGGCCGGGCTCTGGAGAGCGGCAGAGGTCACCAAGACGTCACCCGACGGGCCGGTGTCTATCGCGGCAGTGCAATACGATGCCCCTGGTGATGACCGGGAGAACCTGAACGGGGAGTATATCGCCCTCGCCTCGCGGGAGGTGGTGAATCTTTCAGGATGGACTGTAGCCGACAACAGCGGGACGGTCTACACCTTCCACGACGTGGTGATTCGTCCGGGTGCCACCATCACTCTGCATATCGGTTCTGGTATTCCCACCGGCACCGATCTGTATTGGAATCTATCCGTTCCCCTGCTTGGAAACGATTCGGATGCAGTCACGCTGAGAGATCCATCACGGAATGTAGTTGCAACGATGCAATGGGGGATCTGATCTTCTCTATTCACCCCTCCCTTCCGCCCCTTCGGGGGGATTCCTGAAGAAGACGAAGAGTATCACGAATGGTAGCACGTAGAGGAGATCGAGAGCCTGGAAATCAAGTACAACAAGAGCGATGCCGAATGCTGCCACTCCCACGGGGACCATGAACTTTCTTTCAAGGAACACGGCCTCCGGGGTCGTCAGTTCTGGTTCGCGGAGTTCCGGGTGTTTCCTCGCGTAGTGCCATTCCCAGGCAATAATCACCCCGAGCGCCAGGTAATTGACCTGGAATAGGAGGTCGGCAATGGGATACTCGTAACTATACTTGGTGAAGGTCTCGGTAAAGGGGATGAAGACCACGACCATCAGCGAGAGAAGGTGCAGGTACAGGAACCGGAAATCGAACGTCCTCATGCGGTGGAACATCTGGAAGACGAAGAGCCAGAACATCCCGAGGATAAGGAACACCCCGATAAAGTCCACCACCCCTATCGCGGCGGTAAACAGGTATTCCGTGATCTGGCCCGCGGTGGACGTCGCATTCGGTGCAGGAGTGGGGATATTCCGCACGAGGAGGGTCATGGTGAATGCATAGACACCGTTCGTGAGGCGCTCGAGATTCACCTTGGTGATGGGCTCGTGTATTGCCATGATGAGGGGAAAGTAATCCTTCTCAGGATCGAGGCGGGAGATTTTAGGCCTTGCGGTGGTGGGGACGGGCGGTAGGCAGTTGCTGTTGCCTGTAACTTCACAGGGTGTGTGGACCCGCTCACACCCTCTCTTTCTCACCGGCAGCGGGTAACTTCACGCCCTTCCCCGGTATCCTGCAGGGGCCGCTGCTCGGGACGATAGTGACAGAGCTCTTGGGGATCTTTGACTCGAGCGACGCCCTCATCCGGTCGATCGCTTCCTGGACCTCGCACATCCGCCGGTCGCCTTCGAATTCGAGGAATATCTCGATGTACACGTTACTCCCGCTCCTCCGGGAGCGAACCCCGTGGAATGCCTCGTACTCAGTGAAGAACTCCGTGAGCTCCCGGATGATCGTGATCTGGAGAGATTCATCGAGCGTCTTGTCGAGGAGATCCGGGAGCGAGGCGGAGATCACCCGGTAGCCGGTAGTGAAGAGGAAGCCTACGATGATCATCGAGGCAAGGGGATCGATGTAGACCGCCCACCAGAACTGGTGCAGCACGACGGATAAGATGAGCGCGAGCAGCACCGAGAGATCCGAGAATGCCTTGGTCCGGAAGAGTCGCCACTGTGACTCCATGATGGGAGAGTATTCCTTTTTAGCCAGGCGGTAATTTTTCTGCCAGAGCCAGGTGTTCACTGCCACTCCAATGCTCATCATGACGAGTGCCAGCGCGACCCCGCTGATATGGAGGGCTTCGGGCTCTATGATGCGGGTAATCGCAGTATAGAAGACAAGGACAAGGGAGATCAGCATCACTGCGCCGGTGATGATGCTGGTCACCGTTTCGAACTTCCCCATCCCGTAGTCGTAGGTCTCCCCGTGCCCCCTCGCGAGCTTTCGTATGGTGAGCCAGGCAAAGAATGTGGCAAGGAGCTCGTTCCCGCACTTCACCACGTCTGCGAACATGGTGATCGACCCGGCGAGTATGGCAGCGATGATATCGGGGATCCAGAGGACGAAGTCCACCACGAGGCTGGTGAAGACTGTCTTCTCTTTCTTTGCCAGGCTCGTTGCGTCCAGGAGTAATCCTTCCTCCATCTCCAGGGTATGGCTCATCTACAGATCCGTTCTCTTCGTGGGTGTTAATAGGAGAAAATACCCGCAGAATGGATTTGGGATCTTCGACTGGAGGGGGTTTGTGGAGAACTTCGGTTTCCCCCTGACCGGAGGGGGTTGCACCCCCTCCAGGGCCACCCCGTGCCCCCGCAGGAGTGTCATCGTCGAGGAGTGCGGTTTCCCCCTGACCGGAGGGGGTTGCACCCCCTCCAGGGCCACCCCGTGCCCCCGCAGGAGTGTCATCGTCGAGGAGTGCGGTTTCCC
>JALOPW010000044.1 GCA_025453675.1 Methanolinea sp. | reverse complement strand
CAGGGGGTGCTGCTCAAAGGTGTTGCTCCCGAGGATGAAGACGCACTTGGACTCGGCGATGTCCCCGATAGAGTTGGTCATGGCACCCGAGCCGAACGTGGAGGCGAGCCCTGCGACCGTCGACGCGTGGCAGAGCCTCGCACAGTGGTCGATGTGCCGGGTCTTCAGCACCCCGCGTGCGAACTTCATCATGGCGTAGTTCTCTTCGTTCGAGACCCTCGCCGATGAGAGGCAGGCGCACTCGTCGGGTTTATACTGCTTGAACTTCTTTGCGATCAGGTCAATTGCCTCGTCCCAGCTCGCTTCTACGAACTTGCCGTCCTTCTTGATTAGGGGTTTTGTCAGCCGGTCGGGGGCATTGATGAACTCGTGGGCGTAGGTCCCTTTCGGGCATACCTTCCCCTCGTTCACCGGGGAACGCTGGTAGGGGGCGGTCCCCGTTACTTTCCCGTCCATCACTACCAGATTAAACGAACACCCGGTCCCGCAATAGGGGCAGGTGGTCTGTACGTACTTTGCATTCATTCAAACACCTGTATACCAGGGGCAGTTATTGCCAACAGAAAATAAAAGTATCTAAACGTTCTTTTTGAATTTCAGCAATATTATTGACATAATTTCTATATCAATTTAATATAATTAACTTTCTCCAGTGCCATGCACTTATGAACGCAGACACCGCCAGGCATACTTTCATGAGAATCGCCAAAATAATGCCAACCTGCCCTAATTAAAAAAAGGGGCCGGTATTCCACACAGACCGTACATTCCAAAAACCCATATTATGTCTTTTTTTTCCCGGTTGGCTCATCCTTATGGGGCACCCCCTGCCTGATCATCCGATTTTCCAGGGTTGCAATCCTGTTGTCCTGCGCGGTTTTTCTGTCAGCAGATTCAGACTTTATCTCTCCCCCTGGCGATGGCCATGCAGAATTTACAGAGCATTTCAGTGCTTGATCCAATCCTTTCCAGACTAGTGTGATATTATCAAAAAATGTGAGCGTGGAACAATCCCGGGTGAAGCGCAGGGAAAAGTGAAAAGTGGTTCACCTCCCCAATGCCAGGTCAACTCCACGGTTCATGCAGGAATATGCCTCTTTCTCCTTCCCCATCTTCTTCAGGGTGAGTCCTTTATTGAACCAGGCTTCAGCATGGTGCGGATCCAGTTGTATCGCGGTGTCATAACTTGACAACGCCTCCTCACACCGGCCCAGTTCATCAAGGCAGTTCCCTTTCTCATGCCAGGCCATGGCAAAATGCGGGTCTGTAGAGATTGCCTTCTCGATCTGTTCGAGGGCCTTGTGGTAGTCTCCTTTGTTCGCTGATTCCGTGGCGATGCGGAATGAATAATCCGCATCCCTGGAGATACTCAACACTGATCTTGCAGTGTGTGGCGTGATATGGTCCATGTTGGTAGTTCCCCCTCTCTCATGCCAGGACAATGCATCCCGGGCAGATCCCTGATAAAACCAGGGAAATATTAACTATATGCCATAACACTGCGCATGAGAGAAACGAACAGCGATGAATGGAGCGCTCACGTTCACCTGAATGCATTGCAGTAATAGTGTGCAAAGGAGCCTGGCAAAATACCCTTTTATGCTTCATACGCACATTACCCCATAGCAGAGAGGGAACGGGTATGCAGCGGGGACGACCAGCCTCTTTTCAGCAGCGGGGGTGGAGTATGTGAACTCCTCATCTACAGAACGCCTGGCCGATATCAGAAAACTCCTGGCCGAGCATCCCCGGGGATTGAGTATCAACGAGATCTCATCCAGGTTACAACGTCACCGCAACTCAGTCTCCAGGGATCTGCATGCCCTCTCCCTTTCAGGGCAGGTCATTCAGCACGCATTCGGAACTACCCGCGTCTACTCCCTCGCACAGAGGACCCCGATCACCAGGGTACTTCAATACACCTCGGACATGGTCCTGATCCTGGATAAGACTGGCGTGATAGTTGCTGCAAACAACCTTCTTCTCACGTTCCTCTCCTGTGGCCTGGATGCACTGGAAGGGATGAGTATACATACCAAAAGCCACCCTCTCCTTGCTGCCGTCAGCTCACATGTGAAGGGGGATCTTCCCCAGGATACACTCTCTTCAACCAGGCTTACGATTACCAACGAGAACGGGGCCTGTCACCTGAATGTAAAGAAGGTTCCCACCGTGTTTGAGAATGGGACCTCAGGCTTTGTATTCATCATTGAGGATGTCACAGAGGAAACCCGCTTCAGGGATGCACTGAAGACGAGTGAGGCCCAGTACAGGTCTATCGTGGATTCACTGGTGGAGATGGTGATCCGATTTCTCCCTGATGGGTCTCTCATTTTTGCAAACCAGGCATTTTCCTCTTACTTCACTCTCCCCTCACGTAATACCCCGGAACACTCTTTTTTTTCCCTGGTATACCTCGGGGACAGGGATGCGCTTCATTCCCACCTTGAGGCCCTCTCACCAGAACAGCCGCTCGCGACCATCTCACTCCGGGTCGTTCCTGCCAGCGGCGTTCCGGCATGGAATACATGGACCATTCATGGCATATATGACAAGGATGCCAGGGTTCTCGCCTACCAGGGGATTGGTCGTGATATCACCCTGGACATTGAAGCAAAGGAGCGGGAGAACGCCTATACAAGGGAACTGGCCTTTCTCACCTCCAAATCGCAGGAGTTCCTGAAGGTGGACCCGGGGGTGGATATTTACCAGGTTATTGCCAGGCACTTCGGGGAGATGATTCCAGGTGCGACTATTGGGGTATATTCAATCCATTCCCCGGGATGGACATTCACCTTAAAGGCCCTGGTTGGTTCACCCACTGATGGTGAGGGAGACGGGTTCCATGAACACGGTGTCGTCAATCTCACCTGTTCCCTCCCTGGAGGGGAAGAGGAAGCCTCGGAGATCAGGGAGGCACTCCTCTCGGGATCTCTCATCGATACTGGAGGATTCCTCTCCCGTTGCATCTTCAAACAGGTCCCCGATGGGGGATATGAACAGGTAATGGCAGGCATTGAGGAGATGGATACCTGTTCTGCGGGACTGGTCTGGAAAGGATCCCTCTTCGGGGCAGTGGACATCTTTACGAAGAGAGGGGGGGGTCCTTTTGACCGGCTGTGTGTCGGGGCTTACCTCAATGTAGCCTCCCTGGCCTTGCAGAGATGGGCTTCCGAAAAAGCCCTGATGATCAGCGAGGAACGCTTCGCAAGGATCGCGACTACGAACCCCCACCCGATATCCATAATCGACCAGTCCGGCCATTATACCTATTTAAGCCCCAGATTTACCGAGCTCTTCGGTTATCGCCTCGCGGATATACCCACCGGGAAGGAGTGGTTCATACACGCCTTCCCGGACCTTGCTGAACAAAAACTTGCAAGAGATACCTGGAAGAGAGACCTCGCAGAATCACTCCCCGGAGAGATCCGATCCCGCCAGTTCCGGGTGCGGTGCAAAGACGGGCTCTTCAAGGAGATCTCTTTTCTTCCGGTGAGCATGTCCGACGGCCAGCAACTGGTCGTATACGAGGATATCACCCCTCGCATGGAGGCTATCCAGACCAGGAATCTCCTCTTTGATATCTTCCGGTCCTCTCATGACGGGATATTCAGTGCCACCATCGATGGCAGGATACTCTCGTGGAACCCTGCAGCAGAACGGATCTATGGTTATTCCGCTGATGAAGTGGAGGGACGGGACGTGGCCATGCTGGAACCCCATTTCCTCAGGGGGGAGATCGCTGCCATACTGGAACGGATAAGAAAGGGGGAGCACATCGCCAATTTTGAGACCCAGCGGGTCCGGAAGGACGGGAAGCTGATCGATGTCTCCCTCACCATCTCCCCGGTATACCAAGAGGGGGGCCACATTTTGGGTGCCTCCACCATCATCCGTGACATTACCACGCGGAAATCCGAAGAACGACTCAGGCATGCTGAGAGGCGATACCAGGATATGGTCGATAATATCAATGTAGGGGTCTACCGGAGCACCGGAGACCCGGAGGGGAGGTTCATCTGGGGCAATACGTCACTCCTCCGAATTCTTGGGTATGAGTCCCTCGACGACCTGCAGGAGGTGGTGGTAAGCGATATTTTTGCGCGAACCGGAGGGAGGGCAGATCTGCTTGCCGAACTCCGGCAGAAAGGGTTTGTCAAGAACAGGGAAATCGTCCTGCGGAGAACGGATGGCACCGTTGTCCATGTCCTGGTGACGGCGCTCGCGACCTTCTCCCATGATGGGTCCATATCCCATATCAACGGGATCGTGGAGGATATTACCGGTCAGCGCCTTCTGGAAGAGAGAGTGGCCCAATTGACCGGAGAGAAGAGGGGAATCTGAAGAACAGGTGCACAGTGCGATCCTTTCAGCGAGGCGCTTTCCGAAAGGACGGAAACGATACGCATACAGAGAAAATGGGGAGAGGATCCTTATTTCCTGCGTGAAAGGAGCACCGCTGCGATGGCGAGGCCCCCGGGCAGGACGACCGGCAGCACCCCGCTCCTTGTAGGAGCAGGAGAAGGATTCATGGTTGCAGTCACCTGCACTGTCTGGCCGGCTGTGACCGGGATCTCCGACTGCCAGTCCTGGTACCCGGAAAGCCGGAGCAGCACCGGATAGTTCCCCTCGGGGAGGGAGCCTATGGTGAGGGGAGAGGGGCCCCTGTATACATTGTTGAGGAATACTTCCGTCCCCGAGGGCGACGAGACGATGGATATCCCTCCCGTGGTTGACTGGGGATTTTGGGTGAGAGTAAGGATGAGTGCATAATTCTCCCCAGCTCTCACCACGCCCGTAGTGGCAGAGTCCTGGTACCCTGTCCGGGTCAGGAGCAGGGTGTGAGTGCCGGGCGCCACCCGTGTGAAGACCAGCGGACTGCCAGCCCTTGTCTGTCCCACGTATATCCCATCCGCATACACATCCGCCCCTGGTGGAACAGATGAGATACTCACGGTCCCGGAGACGGGCTCGGGATCTTTTTCCAGAATGGGACTGATGCTGGTCACCACACCTGTCTGGATGCTCACCTGGCCCATCCAGTCCTTGTACCCGGATTTTGAGAGCACCACGGTGTGCTGCCCGGGAGCAAGGTTCCCCACCGTGGTAAGGGTCACCCCCCGGTATACTCCATCAACGTATACTGCGGCGCTCTCCGGCGTGGAGATAACAGAGAGTGCTCCGCTCGTGATCACCGGGGAGAGTTGCGCATACACCTCTGCCGTCTGCCCCTGCTGAACGGTGACGCTGGTGTAATAAGTCTGGTATCCCGAGAGGTATACGGATACTTCATGGTTTCCCACCGGAACGCTGGTGTAGGTGAATGGAGTGGACTGGGACTGTGACCGGTCCAGCGTGGACGTGGCCCCGGAAGGGGATGATGTCACCCGTATGGTGCCTGAAGTGACTGCAGGGGTAAGCATGGCCGTTACGGCGATGGTCTCCCCGGGCCGGGGATTACCCTGGTAGGTGGTGCTCCATGGCTCGTAGCCTCCCCGTGTGATCCTGATGGTATGGGAGGGGTTTCCAGTCGTGGACACAACGATCGTCACGGGGGTCTCGCCCTCGAACACCCCGTCAAAGTACACATCGGCATCCAGGGGCACCGAGTTGATCAGGAAATACCCCTGATCTCCCCCAGGAGGGATTGAAATAACAGGAGTTATGGCCGGAACGGTGAGGGGATCTGCAGCGTATGCACAGCCTGCTAATAAGGAGACCATTGCCAGAACCAGCACTGGTAAGAAAAATCTACTCATAATACCGCCTTAATATTGATGGAAAATCCCCTCTCCCGGATATAAGAATATCGGTTGCCTGCGGAGGAAGAATACCGGGACTGCGTTGTAAAAAGAGAGAGAGAGAGAGAGAGAATTCAGGGATTGAGATTCCTGAACGGCACCAGCGCGTCATATACCCGGTAAGTCTCCCCGGTCACCAGTGTGACATCCACTGCCACGCGGTCGTTGCCGGTGGTCCCGGTCAGCAGGATCTCAGACCCCACCTGGGGATACCCCGCCCGTCCTGATTCTGTGATTCCGTCAGATCGGAACACCGTAGCGATCATGGTCTGGGTGAACTCCTGCCCCGGCCCGCCCCTGAAACTGACAGAGATGTAGGGATTTATAGAGACGGTGTTCTTGCCCACCTCGACCGTGACTGCATATACCGGAGGGATGACATCGGTAGGTTCTGGTATGAGATTCTGGCTGACTGATGGTTCTGTCACCACTGCAGCCGGGCTCACCGTCTGCTCACCTGCAGGGAGTGGGGATGACCCCAAGCAGCCTGCAACAAGGAGTGCAGCGATAGAGACTAGAAGCAGTCCGATCACTCTTTTCATACCTCATTCTCTGATCCCCTGCTCATTTAAATTCATTCAACCACCGGGTGGAACGAATACCAAGTTCGAACGAGTTTCGATTCATGCTTTTCGAATGAAAATGGCTTTGCCATTTTCATAATTTATGTCCGAAATCCGAAACGGAGTTCATAGTGCGTTATTATGAAAACTGCACCCGCGTTTTTCATCAGGGGGGGCATGTGACCCGACAGTTTCATGTGCGTTTCATACTGCATGCCCGGGATCGAGAAGAGAGTTCATGAGGTGTGAATTAGTCGATTGCAGGAAGAGTGGCATGGTGGGTCGAAGCCAGGTGAGGTGGAAAATATCACATTCGCGCCGGGTAAAAAGAGAGGGTTCAGATCCCCCAAGAACGTTCCCGACAGATGGTCATGCCCCGGTCGCGCTCTTGATCTGAAACGCGAAGAAAACCGCTGCGAGACCGCCGATGATGCCAAAGATACCCAGCACGAACGGAAGGTAGAGCACCGTGATGAGCGGATTGGCAAGGATGATGCAGCCGAAGATGATCGCCAGTACCCCAAGGATACCCGCCCCGATGCCGCCACCCCTGAACGAGGCAAAGAGACTCACGCAACCCATTATTAAACCCCACACCGCGATCATGATGATGAATATCTCTGGGACGATGATGGTGCTATAGAACGGATAGGCCAGTATGAGAATGCCTGCAACGATCCCAAGCAATGCAAGTACCATTTTTACCCCCATATTGGTCTTGTCTGTGGCAAGGCTCGCCAGCGCGAAGATCCCGCTCACGAACCAGTAAGCCCCGAGGAACGTGACCATCACAAACAGGGTCCCCATTGGATAGGTGAGGAACATTATCCCGAGGAAGAGGGATACTATCCCCTGCAGGAGTACGACCCACCAGGGGAAGAGGTGAATCGCTTCATCCATCTTCTGTGCGGTATTTGTCATTTCAACAGCCATTGTGTTCACACTTCAGTAACCGCAGATACGTCTCAATTGGGGGGTATAAGTACGTTTTCCTTCTCATTCCCCGGAAAAACACCCCCTTCGCACTGTATAGTGAGGATTCTGGCTCCTTCCCGTTCTGCGGGGGGTCTATTCGAAAAGCAGAATACCAATCAAGACTCAACTGAAGGGAAAGTTATGGAATGAGCTGATACAACATGGGACTCTTTGACAAGTTAAAAGGAAGTAAAACCGTGGAACTGAACCCGAAATCCGCCCTGGTGCTATCCGCCATTACGGTGATTGCATCCGATGGGGTAATCGATGAGGCCGAGATGATGGACCTCGCAAAGATCGCCCGCGGGGACAGGAGTGCAGTGAACACTGCTGTACAGGCGCTCCAGAACACAACCCTGCCAGAAGCCATGGACCTGGTGGCAAAGACGCTCAATGAGCGGCAAAGGATGGCAGCAATGGCTATCCTGATGGACCTTGCCATGTCGGACGGGGTCCTTGCCGGGAATGAACAGAAGATCCTGCAGGAGTACATGGAGAAGTTTGGTATCACCGAAGCGGCATTGAAGCCCATCATCGATGCCATTGCGCTAAAGAACGATTTCTCAGTGTTTTCCTAATCAACCCTCCCCGCCTTTTTACTCGGTCCTTATTGAATGATCCCCCTGTACTGACCAGGATTCAAAACACCCATGGTGATACACCCTCACCGTGGCGGTGGCTCCCCTGCGGATGGCCCGCATCCCGTCATCAAACCGTTTCCTGACATGGCGGAGCCCATGCTCCCTGAAATACCCCCCAGTGTAGGCCAGGAACGCGATTTCATGGTCAAGCACGACGCACTCGAAGGCCTTTACATCACGGGCTGTCTCTTCGGCCATCCCATCAGGAAGGGGTGAATGGTATGTGCCGTGCTGGTCGAGGCCGCTGATCTGCCGCCAGTCCACGACACCATGCTCATCGGGTTCCCGGTGGAGCATGTACGGATACAGACGGCAGACCCATGGCCTCGCCTGATAGATGCGGCACCTCCCGTTCTCCAGGAAGTGGCACACCCCCCTGCTCCCCGGTTGTGCCCTGAGGGTGTACCCGGATACATAGAATACCCCGTGCTGGTCACAGAAGTCATACAGAGGGGGGGGCTCGAGGCTTTCAGGATCTATCGAGCGGACCCGTTCTGCATCCTCTTCCAGGAGGAGAACGTGGCCATTGAATGCCCTGGTGCAGCACTTCCCG
>JALOPW010000024.1 GCA_025453675.1 Methanolinea sp. | reverse complement strand
GGAGCGATCCTCCTTGTGAATGCATGTCGTCCATCCAGATTCCTCCTAGGCGAGATCCCTGATGATACGGGATATGATCTCTTCTGTCCTTTCTTTATACCGCGCCGACGATTCTACAATATGCTCATAGGTGAGCAACTCCTCTGAAAGCCCGTTAGCATAGTTGTCAATAGTGCAGAGCGCGGCAACCTCAAGCCCGAGCTCCACCGCCAGGGTGGCTTCGCTTGCAAGTGTCATCCCCACGATGTCCCCGGTGAGGGAGAGGGCCCTGACCTCTGCCACCGTCTCGATCCTCGGACCCCTGGTCTGCACGTAGGTCCCCCCGAACAGCGCCTCCGGCACCAGGTCTTTCAGCCGGTTCGAGAGGCCTGGAGAGAAGCCTGGATGCACGTGGCGGATGGCGTGATCATGGAGAGAGGGGATTGTCGCGGTGGAGATATAATCGGTCGGGATCATCATGCTCCCCGGCGGGATCTCTTTTTTCAGGGACCCCGACGACCCGAACACCACCAGGCGATCCACCCCGAGCAGTGCCAGTGCGGAGAGATGGGCACGGTAATTGATCCGGTGCGGGGGGGTGGAGCGCTGGTGCCGGAGGAGGATGGCGACCTCTCCCACCATCACCTCGCTGTTGCCATACGGGGTATGGACTACCCGCGCCTCGAGGTCAGGAAGCCGGGAGAAGAGGAGGCTTGTACCCCCGATAATCCCAAGCATCAGCGTCCCTTCCAGGTGGATCTGCTCTTCATCATATGTTCATATCTCATCGGGTGGGTTCAATGTTCTGGTTTTCGGTCTCTCGTGGAGAGAGACGTCAATACCTGTATCTGGACAGCCCGCCCACGCTTCACGCATGGGCAGGTTCGCCATTGTCGATGATGACCGGATCAGGAGAGGAGAATGCACGGACATCTATTTTGAGAGGAGTGACGCGGTCCTCTCGGGATCAGGTCTGAACCCTGAGGTGGCCATGGAGGTCACCGCATCGGGGATCCCGGGGGGCTTTGGTATCCTCTGCGGGATGGAGGATGTCATTTCCCTGCTGGAAGGCATTCCCCTCGATATGGATGCCATGCCCGAGGGATCCCTCTTCCACCCCCGCGAGCCAGTCCTGCGCATCCGGGGGAAGTACCGGAATTTCGCCCGGTACGAGACGGCAATACTGGGCTTCCTCTGCCATTCGTCAGGTATCGCCACTGCAGCCGCCAGCATCAAGGCCATGGCAGGTGAACGAAAGATCTTCTCTTTCGGTTCACGGAGGCAGCACCCGGCCATCGCCACCATGGTGGAGAGGTCCGCATGGATTGGAGGGGTTGACGGGGTGAGCAATACCGCTGCCCCGGAAGGGATACCCCTTGCAGGCACCATGCCCCATGCCTTCGTGATGTGCTACCCGTCTCCAGGGGAGGCGTTCCTGGCATTCGATCGCCTCTCCCCGCCCGAGGTTCCCCGGATCATGCTCTGTGACACCTACTGTGATGAGAAGAGGGAGTCCCTCACCGGGGCGCGCTGTGGTGCTGTAGGAGTAAGGCTTGATACCCCGCGCTCCCGGCGTGGTGATATGCGGGCTATCCTCGAGGAGGTGCGCTGGGAGCTCGATGCCGCGGGCCACCAGGACGTGAAGTTATTCCTCTCGGGGGGGGTGACGAGGGAGGATGTTTCCCGTTACCGGGATATCGTTGACGCGTTCGGGGTGGGCGGTGCGATTGCCAATGCCCCGGTGATCGATTTTGCCATGGACATGGTTGAAAAAGAGGGGATGAAATGTGCAAAGAGGGGGAAGCGCAGCGGGGCAAAACAGGTCTGGGAATTTCCTGACGGAGGCCACCTCACGCTGCCGGAAGAGAGAACGGGGCCTCCCGGGGCCGTCTCCCTCCTCCGGCCGGTGATAAGGGGGGGAACTGTTCTCTCCCGGCCGGTGATCGAGGAGGCCAGGAGGCGTGTCCTGGCCCGCATCCCTGCCATCCGTGAGGATGCCATCCGCGGGTTGCGCCGCGCGGGGACCGAAGGGGGAGAAAAAGGGCCGAAAATACCAGATTCAGCACAGTAATTTTGAGGGACCGGGAAACAATTCTTTTAACCCCCGGCATCATACATTGTAGGCACGGGCCGATAGATCAGAGGAAGATCGCTTCCTTGGCATGGAAGAGGCCGCGGGTTCAATTCCCGCTCGGTCCATCTCTTCTCTCCTGGCATCAAACCGGAGTATTTTTCCCTCCTGCTGGAAATTTTCATGTGATATACTTTGGGAATCAAGGAATGGATAATCCCGCAGGACGAAGTCTTCTTCACTCTCTTCGAGAGGCTGGCAGCGGTTGTGGTCCTGGCCTCGTACCGCATCGTGGATCTCGTGGACGACTACACCTCTGTCCGGGAAAAAGTCCAGCAGATCGAGAACCTGGAACACGAGGGGGACAAGATAACCCATGAGATCTACGAGCAGCTGAACCAGACCTTCATCACTCCTCTTGACCCGGAGGAGATCTCGAAGCTTGCCTCCGCACTTGACGATATCCTCGATTACATCAAGGGAACTGCCACCAGGATGTACCACTATGGGATTCCGGAGACTGATATGCACATGGTGGAACTTGCAAAGCTGATCCAGCTCTCCGTCGTGGAACTTGAAGAGGCAGTCAAGATGATCCGCTCGATTAAGAATCCCCGCCAGATAGAGCAGCGGTGCATCGAGGTGAACAGGCTGGAGAACCTTGCCGACGACGTCCTCAGCCACGCCTACGATGATCTCTTCAAATCCAATGATGCCATCGCCATCATCAAGCGGAAGGATATCTACGAGTACCTGGAGATAGCCACCGACAAGTGTGAGGATGTGGCAAATGTCCTCTCGGACATCGCGATCCGGCATTCATGAGTGAACATGGAGAATATCGTCATCGCCGGGATCTTCCTCGCCCTTCTCTTCAATTTTGTCAACGGCCTCAATGATGCCGCAAATTCCATAGCCACCGTGGTGGCGACCCGCGTGCTCACCCCGCTGCAGGCCGTGCTCATGGCGGCGTTCTTCAACATGGTGGGCCCCTTTGTCTTCACTACCGTGGTGGCAAAGACCATAGGGAAAGGGATAGTGGATTCCGGGTTCCTTACGACAGAGGTGATCCTGGTGGGGATGTGTGCAGCGGTGTTCTGGGTGTTCATCTCTTCCTACGCCGGGATTCCCATTTCGGCCAGCCATGCCCTGGTGGGAGGCCTCATAGGTTCTGCCATTGCCTTTGGGGGGATCAGTGCGGTATTGTGGCCGTCATCGGAGTTGTTCATCCGTGCAGTATTGATGGCCACGGCGGGAGGTATCTGCGGGGCAATCATCCTCTCCATGATCGCCAGGAAGAAGGGTGAAGAGAACTGGCCAGAGTATACCGCGCTCGGGGCGCTGTGCGGGATATCCCTGGTCATCCCCGCCGGGGTAATCACCGGTATCCTGCCGATAACCGGGATTTGGGCAATCCTGATATTCATTGTCGTCTCTCCTACCCTGGGACTCATCGCAGCCTACTTCCTGGGCATGGTCATAATCCGGCTGTTCCGGGATTCGAACTCCAAATGGATGAATTTTCTCTTCTCCAAGCTGCAGATCTTCTCTGCCGCGTTCTACAGCATCGGGCATGGCAGCAACGATGCCCAGAACGCGATGGGGGTCATCACCGCGCTCCTGGTGGCTGCGGGACTCCTCTCCGAATTCATCGTTCCTGCCTGGGTGATTGTCATATCGGGCCTCGCCATCGCGCTCGGCACGTTTTTGGGCGGGTGGAAAGTAGTGGAGACCATGGGGAAGAAGATCACGAGGCTCCGGCCCTACCAGGGGTTCTGTGCAGAGACCGGCGGCGGGGTGGTACTCTCATTCGTGACAGCATTCGGGGTCCCGGTCTCCACCACCCACGCCATCAGCGGATCTATCATGGGGGTGGGGGCCACCCGCGGTTATTCAGCGGTACAATGGGGAATAGTACGCCGTATCGTGGCAGCCTGGATCCTGACCATCCCGCTCACCGCGAGCTGTGCATTTGCCGGTTTCCTGGCCTACCGGGTTCTCTTCGGTGTCTGATAAACCGTCATCATGAATTCCGGCCCCCGCGAAAAAAAGCACAGTCCGAGCGCAACGGACAGTCGTGGCAACGCGGGTTCCTGGCGGTGCAGACAGCCCGTCCATGCCTGATGAGGAGGTAGTTGAGGGTCCCCCATACCGTGCGGGGGAAGAGCTCCATGAGATCCCTTTCGATACGCTCCGGGTCCGGGTGGGCCGAGAACCCGAGACGCATCGAGACCCTGCGGACATGGGTGTCGACCGCGATCCCCTCGTCGATGCAGAACGCATGGTTGAGCACGATGTTCGCGGTCTTCCGGCCGACGCCGGGGAGGGTGAGGAGTTCCTCCATGGTGCGGGGGACCCGGCCCTGGTACCGTTCAATAAGCGCCCTCGCGGCCCCGATGATATGTGCAGCCTTGGCATGGAAAAACCCGAGGCTCCGGATGATCGCTTCCACCTCGTCCTGGCGGGCCATGGCGAGATCTGCGGGCCCCGGGTAACGGTCAAAGAGGGCATCCCGAACGGCATTCACGTTCCGGTCGGTGGTCTGGGCGGAGAGGATGGTGAGCACCAGTATCTGGTACGGGTTTTCGAATTTCAGAAACGTGCGGGGAGACCCGGGGTCACCGTATTCCTGCCGGAGCACGGTGTATACCCTGCAGGCGGTCTCCCTCTCCATGGTCATGGGGTAGGGCAGATTCGAACTGCCGTCAAAGCGTCCCAAACGCTCTAGGATGGACCAGGCTACCCTACTACCCCTTCGAGATCATTTATTGGTCCGGGGCCGGCAAATAGGTTATGGTAAATGGGTCTTCTGCAGGGGAAGCGGATTTTTCCCTTCCCCGATGACCATGGTTCCTGCATCCCCGGTTGAGAAGAGCGCCGCCTCCAGGAGTTCCGGGTCACGGCCGTCAAGCACGAGGAGCGGTATACTGCTCCGCTGCACCACCTTTGCGGCAACCATGTCAACCACCGTATTGGACCCCGCCTCAAGACCGCAGCCGCTCACGATCTCCAGGAGCTGCTGAGGAGGCATTCGTGAGAAACGCCGGGCTTTTTTGTCCTTCTTCGGGTCGGCGGTGTAGATGCCGTCCACCGAGGTGAGGTTGACCAGGAGGTCGGCCCCGGCCCGCTCTGCGAGGACCGCGGCGACGGCATCGGTGGTCTGGGCAGGGGTGACCCCACCCATCACCACGATCTTCCCCCGCCCGGAGTACTCCATCGCCTCCCCCGGGGTGAGCGCCACGCGCGGGTAGGCGGCGTTCATGAGTGCACCGATGAGGAGCGCCGCGTTCAGGCGGGTGACCAGAATCCCTACCTCATCGCAGAAGGCTTCATCCGCCCCCGTATCCCTGGCCGCCTGTATATACCGCCGGGCTTCCCCGCCCCCGCCCACGACGACGAAGAGCTCGACGCATCCTGCGACTCGTGTCAGCACGGGAGCCCAGGTGCGGAGAGTATGCGCCTCGAGGGAGGGGAAGAGGATAGAGCCCCCGAGGGAGAGGACCACGCGTGTCATGCCATTCATTCATTTCTCCATGCTGCACATATAGGTGTTGAAGATATGCTGCGCTGTCCGTCCTGCGGGAGCAGGGATGTCTACCAGGTGGCCGGGGGATACATCGGCCAGATCTACCGCTGCAAGTCCTGCGGGTACCGGGGGTCCCTGATCGTGGAGTGTGAACGGCCGAAGGATCAGGGTCCGGATAAGGAAAGACCCCCCTAGGGGCTCCCTGGCATTACCTTTATATTCCATGCACCCGTGAGTGACAACATGCATAAGGCGCTCCAGTGGTCTTTGGAACAGGAGGGTGCAGTGAAGTGCTCCCTCTGCAACCACCGCTGCACCATAAAAGAGGGAAAGACGGGGATCTGCGGAGTCCGGCTGAACCAGGGCGACATCCTCTACGCAACCACGTACGGCAGGGTGAGTGCAGAAGCGGTCGATCCCATCGAAAAAAAGCCCCTTTACCATTTCCTCCCCGGGACACTCTCGTACTCCCTCGGGAGCATCGGCTGCAACTTCCATTGCGAGCACTGCCAGAACTGGCACATCTCCCGGGCCGGGAGGGATGCACCGGGCCTCCGGGAACTCTCCCCCGAAGATGGAGTACGCAGGGCCCGGGAAGCGGGGTGTGCCAGCATCTCCTGGACCTATAACGAGCCCACTATCTGGCACGAATATGCCCTTGATATGGGGACGTGTGCCAGGAAAGAGGGGCTTGCAACCGTGTACGTGACCAACGGGTACATCACCGAGGAGGCGCTGAGGGAACTCTCCCCGATGCTCCAGGCCTACCGCGTGGACATCAAGTCGTTCTCGGAGGATTTCTACAAGAAAGTGTGCGGGGCCCGCCTGGAGCCGGTGCTCAACTCGGCCGTCCTTGCCCGGGAACTGGGGATGCACGTGGAGGTCGTGAACCTCGTCATCCCGGGGATGAACGACAGTCCAGACGAGACAGGAGCCCTCATCAGGTGGATAGTCGAGCACCTTGGGGAGAGCACCCCTGTCCATTTCACCCGCTTCCACCCCGATTACCACATGAAGGACAGGAATGCCACCCCTATCCAGGTCCTGGAACGTATCTACCGGCAGGCAAAGGAGCTCGGTCTCCGGTACCCCTACCTCGGTAATGTCTTCCCCCACCCGTTCGAGAGCACCTACTGCCCCCGATGCGGAGCGCTCTGCATCGAGAGGCGTGGTTTCTCCACCGTCATCCGGAACCTCTCAGGGCATTCCTGCACCAGTTGCGGTGAGCGTATCGAGTATGTCGAGACCCAGGGATGATCCCCCGTGCAGTACCCGGTTCCTGGCGGACCGGATGCTCGGGACCCTCTGCCGCTACCTGCGCTTCATGGGCTATGATACCGAGAGTGCGTCGGGGTACAGGGAGGGGAACACCCGCGAGGACACCCTGCTCCTGAAGCGGGCCCGGGCAGAGGGGAGGATCCTGCTCACCATGGACCGCGAACTGGCCCGGAGGGGGGGTGTCGATGCAATCCTGGTGGAGGACCGGGAAGTCATGGAGCAGTTGCGCAGTCTTGCCAGGATGGGGCTGATTGTGCCTGCGATCAGGCTGACCCGGTGCTCCCTCTGCAATGCCCCTCTTCGCCCGGCACGGGCAGAGGAGATCATGCGGGCAACCCATGCCCCGCGGAGTACTCCTGGCCGGGCCTTCTTCTGGTGTGCACGGTGCAGAAAACTCTACTGGCAGGGCTCTCACGGGGAAGACCTTGAAAAAAGAATAAAAGAGAATGTATTGAAGGATTAAGTGGTGTTGACCGCTGTTTTCTCGCTCATCTGTGCCCTGCGCTTGAGCCAGACCAGTTCCTTCCCATCGTACCCGAAACTCTGCATGGGGAGTATCTGGATATCCGGGGAAACCCCGGAGACCTCGGCCCCCTTGGGGGTCATCAGGATCAGGTGGGATGCGGCCACCCCTGCGACAGGTGCCGATGCAGCCATCTCTTTTAAGGTCTTGGCCGCCTGTGCGGTCACTTTCCGGTCAAAGCTCACCAGGACATGCGCTCCTTCGAACCGGCCCAGCAGCCTCCGGGATATGATGAATCCCGCCCCTGCTCCGGTCATCGGTGCATTCCTGATCTGCCAGCCATCCACGCTCGGGTAAAGCCGCTTGAGCTCTCTTCGTACAAAATCATGCATGATGTCTTCGTTGGATCCCATGGCGAATCACAGCAAGTGATAGTTAGACACTGGTATGGTAAAACAGTTTTGAAACACGCATGAAGATCGCCAATCCCGGGCGTTCCTTTCCGTAAATTGGCTCCGGGTTGCAGTACCCTTATGTACAAGGAAATTCCCAGTGATACAGTAGCCGGATATGATGGAAAATTGGACCGATCTCTCTCCGTGTGCTGGGGGGAAGGGAGGGGACAGGGAGCCTGGCGATCTCCTGGAAGACCCGGGACATTTCATCAACCGGGAGCTCTCCTGGATCGAGTTCAACCGCCGGGTGCTGGAGGAGGCGGCCAATCCCGCCCATCCCCTCCTGGAACGGGTCAAGTTTATCTCCATATTTGCCAACAACCTGGACGAGTTCTTCATGATCCGGGTCTCCGGGTTGCACCGCCAGGTGGAACAGGGAGTCCTGGAAGCCCCACCGGATGGCATGAGGCCCTCCCGCCAGCTCCAGGCCATCCACCAGGCGCTGGTACCGCTCATCGCGGAGCAGATGGAGTTGTGGAAGGGGGAACTGCTCCCTGCCCTGGCATCGTCAGGCATCCATATCCACCGCTACGAAGACCTGGGAAGCGATGGCAGGGAGTACCTGGAAGGGTATTTCAGGAGGGAGATATTCCCGGTCCTCACACCCCTGGCATTTGACCGCTCTCACCCGTTCCCATTCATCTCCAATCTCTCCCTCAACCTGGCGGTCCAGGTCAGGGATGCGGAGGGAGGAGAGGAGCGTTTTGCCAGGGTCAAGGTTCCCACACACCTCTTTCCGCGACTGGTCCGCATCCCGGATCATGGCACAGCCAAAGACCCGCACGATGAGGTCCACCTGATCTTCCTGGAGGATGCCATACGCGCCCACCTTGGTCTCCTCTTCCCGGGACTTGACGTAGGTGCAGCGTATCCATTCAGGGTGACCCGGGATGCGGACCTGGAGATCGAGGAGGACGAGGCATCGGACCTGCTCACTGCGGTCGAGGAGGGAGTGGAGTTGAGGCGGACCGGATCGCCGGTGCGCATCGAGGTAGTCCCGGACATCCCGGCCCAGACACTCGCTATCCTGGGTCGCAAACTGGGAATCCCCCAGCACATGTTCTTCCCGCAGGAGGCACCCCTCGGCATGGCCGACCTGATGCAGCTCTGTTCGCTGGACCGGCCGGATGTAAAAGACCCCCCTTTCATCCCTTCCGTCCCGCCTGTGCTCGAGAGAGAGGAGGACATATTCCGGAGCATCAGGAAGAAGGACATCCTTCTCTTCCACCCCTATGAGAGTTTCTCCCCTGTGGTGGCATTCCTGCGGCAGGCTGCCCGCGATCCCCAGGTACTGGCCATCAAGATGACCCTGTACCGGGTGGGTGCCAACTCCCCTGTGGTGAATGCGCTCCTGGAGGCGCGGGAGCGGGGAAAATCGGTTGCCGCGCTGATCGAACTCAAGGCAAGGTTTGACGAGGAGAACAATATCGGGTGGGCCAGGGCGCTGGAGAGGGCAGGAGTTCACGTGGTGTATGGGGTCTTTGGCCTCAAGGTGCATGCCAAGATCTGCCTGGTGGTGCGGAGGGAAAAGGAGGGGATAACCAGGTACGTGCACCTCGGCACCGGGAACTACAACGCGTCCAGCAGCCGTGTGTACACCGATATCGGCGTCTTCTCCGCCGATCCTATGCTTGGGGAGGACGTATCTGACCTCTTCAACAGCCTCACCGGATATGCCCGCATCCCCGGATACCGGAGCCTCCTGGTCGCACCGCAGTCCATGAGGAAGGAGATCCTGGCCCGGATCGAGCGGGAGATCGCAAGGCAGGAAGAGCACGGTGACGGGCGCATCATCATCAAGATGAACGCTCTGGTGGACCGCGACTGCATCACGGCCCTGTACAGGGCATCCCGGGCCGGGGTCCGGGTCGACCTCCAGGTACGGGGTATCTGCTGCCTGCGGCCAAATATTCCAGGTATCAGCGAGCATATCAAGGTCACCAGCCTGGTAGGCAGGTTCCTTGAGCATGCCCGTATCTACTATTTCCGGAACGGCGGCCAGGAGGAGATATTCCTGGGGAGCGCCGACCTCATGCCGAGAAACCTTGACCGGAGGGTGGAGGTGCTCTTTCCCGTCAAAGATCCGGAGCTTCGCAGGGCGATTACGGATATCATCCTCCCTGTGCATCTTGGGGATACCGGGAAGACCAAGCGACTGACCCGGGACGGGTCGTATGTCCGCTTAACGAGAGTGGAAGGGGAGAAGGCCTGCAATGCCCAGGAGTGGTTCCTGGCACACAGGGGGTGCTGGCAGTATGGCCAGGAAGGCCGATGAGTCGAAAACGCAGTTTTGCAGGTATGGAGCCAGGTATCTCTCAAGGGTGTGCTCCGAGTTCCGTGCCGAGATGGACGGAGTGAGAGAGGGGAGGGATCCCGAGGCGGTCCACCGGATGCGGGTGGCATCGCGGAGGCTTCGGGCGGGCCTTCCTGTCTTTTCCCGGTGCTTCCCACCAAAAACCTACCAGAAGATCTCCAGGGGGATCCGCCGGATCACGAGGGATCTCGGGGATGCCCGTGACCTGGACGTGCAGATCAGATACCTGGAAGATATTCTCTCAAATCATAAGGGAGGGGATGATCAGGCAATGGAAGGGTGCCTGGCGCTCCTCTCCGGGACCAGGGGGAGGAGGGAGGCGCTGCAGCCGAAGGTCGTCGCAGATTGTGCAAGGCTCGACCAGAAAGGGGTCATCGCCCTGTTGGAACAGCGAATCGGGGTATGGAAAAAAGCATCCAGGCCTTCTGATACATCGCTGCCAGGGCAGTTCCCCATCAGGAAAGCCCAAAGGGCGATAGAACGGAGGATCAAAAAGCTCACGTCATATGCTCCCATGGTGCAGGACCCCGGGGCGATGGAGGCACACCATGCGATGCGCATCGCGGCAAAAAGACTCCGCTACCTCCTCGAGGTCTACACCTCCCTCTACAACAAGGAGTTCAAACCCATCGTCAGGCGATTGAAGACGCTCCAGGAGATCCTCGGCAACATCCATGACTGCGATGTATGGATCATGGAACTGCAGGAGGCGCTGGAGAATGGCCAGGGGAATGCAGGAGGACTGGACCCGGTTCTGGAGAAGGGAATGGCATTCGTGCTCATCGACCGGAGAAGAGCAAGAAATGAGTATTATCTCCTCCTGAAAGAGGAATGGGACATTATTACCGCCAGCGGGCTGTTCCGGGACCTTCAGGGTATCGCAAGAGCTGGACCCCGCTCTCAGGGCACCCGCTCTTTCACCCGGCAATAGAAAGATATTTCAGGGGTATTCCCGATAGAATGAATGAAATATAGTGATTTTTAGTCCTTTTCAGGCATCATGATCGTGATTGGTATCGACCCGGGACTGGCAACCGTAGGATATGGGATCCTCGCACGACAGGAGGGGAGGATAACTCCCCTCACATACTCCTGTATCCGCACTGCCCGTGCCGGGGGGGGGACACCTGAGCGCCTGGAGAAGATATTTGATGCCATCTCGGTCCTCCTGGACGAATATGCTCCTGGCTGCATGGCCATGGAGAAGCTCTTCTTCTCCCGTAACGTCACCTCTGCGCTCGGGGTGGCCGAGGTGAGGGGGGTGATCATGCTCGCTGCCAGGAAGCGTGGGATACCGGTGGTGGAGTATACCCCAAACCAGGTCAAACAGGCCGTGACCGGTTCGGGGAGAGCTGATAAGAGGCAGGTACAGGAGATGATCATGCGTCTCCTTGCACTTCCCGAGATCCCACGGCCTGATGACGTCGCTGACGGGCTCTCCATCGCCCTCTGCCACGTGCACACGGTGAGGGATCCCAGATGATCGCAAGGCTCCGTGGCCGCATCGTGGGAAGGGGGGACGGCTTTGTGCTCCTTGAGACCGGGGGTGTGGGTTTCCAGGTGTGTATGCCCCGGCCCCTTGCGGATGAGGCTGCAGAATCCCCTGCAGAAGTTATCTTATATACTCACCTGGTGGTCAGGGATGATGCAATGGCCCTCTTTGGCTTCCTCGCCCCGGGAGAACTGGAGATGTTCCGCCTGCTGATCACCGTCAACCGGGTGGGGCCGGCGCTTGCAAATACCATCCTCTCCCAGATGACGGTCTCGGACCTGGCAGCAGCGGTGATCGGGGGTGATGAGAAGGCCCTGACCCGGGTCTCGGGGGTGGGGCCAAAGAATGCCGGGAGGATCATCCTCGAGTTGCGGGACCGGATGAGGAAGAAGGCAGCACTGCTCCTGGAGGGCCAGGCCGCTGTCGCAGACTCCCTGCAGAGCGATGCCGAGAGCGCCCTCCTTGCGCTGGGATTCTCTCCAAGGGAATCGCGGGAGGCGGTATCGCAGGCGATCTCCATGATGCCTCACCCTGTAGTCCAGGACGTGATCAAGGCATCCCTGCGTCGTCTGCGGGAGCGGTGACCCGGGATGGAGGAGCGCGTGATATCGCCCGGCCCGGAGGAGGGTGAGGTGGATGACCCCGCCATCCGCCCGGACCGGTTCTCAGATTTCATCGGGCAGGAGACCCTGAAAGAGACCCTGCGCATCTCCATTGAAGCGGCCCGGACGAGGGGAGAACCACTGGATCACACACTCTTCTCCGGGCCCCCTGGCCTTGGGAAGACCACTCTGGCCCACATCATCGCCCGGGAGATGGGGTCCTCCATCCACTGCACCAGCGGGCCGGTGCTCGAGAAGCCGGGGGACCTGGCAGCCATCCTCACTCTCCTGAAACGGGGGGATGTCCTTTTCATCGACGAGATCCATCGCCTTCACACGGTGATAGAGGAGATACTCTACCCTGCCATGGAGGATTTCAGCATCGACGTGATGATCGGAGAGGGCCCGAGTGCACGCTCGATCAGGATCACCCTGGAGCCCTTCACCCTGGTTGGGGCAACTACACGGATCGGGCTCTTAGGGTCCCCGTTCCGGGACCGCTTCGGGCTGATCTCACGGCTGAACCTGTACAGCCATGAAGACCTGGCCAGAATAATCGAGCGGAGTGCCAAGATCATGAAGATCCCGATCCTCCCCGAGGGCAGCATGGAGATCGCAAGGAGGAGCCGCGGGACACCCCGTATTGCAAACCGTCTCCTGCGGCGGGTGGGTGACTATGCCCTGGTACGAAGCGGGGGGCTGGTCGATCGCGAGGTGGCAGACCGTGCACTGTGCATGCTCGGGGTGGACAGTCTCGGCCTTGACGAGCTGGACCGGCGGATCATCCGGGTGATCGTCCAGGAGTTCGGGGGTGGCCCGGTGGGGGTGAAGACAATCGCTATTGCCGTCGGGGAGGATGCCCGGACCATCGAGGAGGTCCATGAGCCCTACCTGATCCAGGCAGGGTTCATCAAGCGTACCCCCCAGGGGAGGGAGGCTACACCGGCCGCCAGGGGACATCTCACCCGGCAGTGGTGGTGAATCCCGTCTATTTTCGTGCGTTTGAGGAGACATTATAAATACACGGAGAGATTATCGAAAAATATACCATTATTTCCCAGATCTTTCTGGATGGCCATCTCTTGGGGAGGAGAACCAGAACGGGCGAAATGGTGGGGGTAATAACATGCAGAGCGTATGGAGGGACGCGGGGAGGTGGAATGGATATGCAGGAATGGTACTCCTGATCCTGGCCCTTGGCGTGTGCGGTCAGGTGACGGGATCCGAGGTGCGGGCCGTTCCGTGCACCATCAATGCCCCGGGAGAGACTGGAGAATGTACGATTGTCCTTGACCATGTATCGCCGGGACTCTCGGAGTACGAAGTGCAGGTGACCCTGGGGGACCCTGCCATTGCCGAGATCACCGGGGTTCGGTTTCCGTCATGGACAGCGCTGAACAGCAGGAGTAAAGTGCCAGCCGATTCTGTCACCCTGAAAGGGTCGGATACGGCGAAAAAGGTGGCCCAGGGTGACAGGGAGGTGTTGCTGGCCACCCTGATGATCCGCGGGGATGCAAAAGGAGCCTGCGAACTGCAGGTGGCGGTGGTGGGAATGAAGGACGAGGTCGGGTCACCCTATATGCTGCCGGGGAGAAACGGGACCCTCGTGGTGGCGGGACCAGATGAGGATGCAGGATATCCAGAGATCCCTGCAAACCTTCCTTTGTTCCTGCCTCCGACCACGGCGGTTATGGATATACCCGTGCCTATGGCCACCCCCGGCTCTGTCTCCCAGGAGATCACGGCTGATCCAATGTCCACACCACTGATTGACCAGGAGGAATCAGTGGAGACTGATGAGGAGGATGGAACAGAGGATGGGGCTTCCAGGGTGATCCAGGACGATAAAGGGGCACTCTGCATCGACTCTGATCCACGCGGAGCCCTGATTCGCGTTGACGGTCGGGAATCCGGGGTCACCCCTGCCTGCCTCGCCCTCGAAGAAGGGACCCATCTGCTCTCCCTCTCTACTGATGATGGGCGTGTCTGGGAGGGGGAGATCTCAGTGCTCGCCGGACAGACCCTTTACCTCCCGCCATTCACCCTGAGGCCTCTACCCAGGCACGTGATTACCGCAGAGGCCGGATCCCACGGGTCTGTGTTTCCTTCCGGGAGGGTGGAGATCCTGGAAGGGGGAGCTGCTGATTTCTTTTTCCACCCAGATCCCGGCTACCGGCTGGACGGGGTGTTGGTCGACGGAGTATGGTGTGAGCCCTCCTCACCGGTCCGGTTTGAGGCGGTTTTTTCAGACCATGCCCTCCGGGGGATTTTCTCTCTGATACCGCCGCCTGTGGCATCCTTCACCGCGAACCGGACAGGAGGATATGCGCCCCTTGCGGTCAGGTTCCTGGACCAGTCAACAGGGGATGTCTCCGGGATGCTCTGGGACTTCGGGGACGGTACAGGTTCATCTGATCCCTGTCCGGTTCACCTGTATACACAGGCCGGGAATTATACCGTGAGCCTGGAGGTGTGCGGGGTAGGCGGATGCAATCTCTCCCGGAGTGAGCAATTCATCACTATCCGTGAAAAAGATCCCCTCCAGGCAGATTTTCTTGCAAACACCACCTCGGGCCCTGCGCCGCTGATGGTCCAGTTCCAGGATCTCTCCACTGGCGATCCTGACTCATGGACATGGGACTTTGGCGATGGCACTTCTGCCACAGAACCTTCCCCGTCCCACCTCTACACTCTTCCGGGGATGTACACCGTCCACCTCAGAATCTGTGCTGACGGGTGCGCGAACATGGCCGAGAAGGGGGGTGTAGTAGACGTTACCCCCATGGTAATCGGCGGAAGTGTGGGATACTTCATGGTCCGGTGTCCTGTAGAGGGGGCGCGGGTCTCGCTGGATGGGAGATACCTGGGCATCATACAGAACGGGACACTCACCATCCCTGTCTATGTGACCGGCACACCCTGCCGGATTCTTCAGGTGGATGCCGAGGGGTATCTGCCATATGCAACTTCACCCGGTTCCTATCCGCGTGAGGGAGAGACTGTGGAACTGGAGATACATCTCGTGTTATCCCCTGGAAGTGGCACGGCACCTGGCCGGTTCCAGGTGCCGGTCTCACCGGCAAACCTGAATTTTTCAATTCCCTCATACCAGGTAAGAATGTAATTAGCCGGCATGGTGTTGGTACATCCCCAATATTTTTTCTCCTTCTATCACCCAAACTCCCTGTATGGAACAGCGCGACGTCCTTGGCCTCTCCCCAAGAAAAGTGGCATACCTGAAATATCTCCGTGAGAGGGATGACACTGCCAGGACAGGCGAGATAGCCGAGCATTTTGCCGTCGATCCCTCAACTGTCACCAAGACGATTCAGGAGCTCGCAGCCATGGGACTAGTTGCCTATAAGCCCTATTCAGGTGTGACGCTGACAGAGCAGGGGCAGGATTGCGCGGCATTCCTTGTCCGGCGTCACCGGATCCTGGGGCTCATCCTCACCCATTACGGCCTTGCAGGCGAGGAGGCGTGCAGGGAGGCGGAGCGGTTTGAATCGTATGTCTCGAGGGACGCCGTCAACAAAATGTGTCATTCCCTGGGTCACCCGACCAGGGGGATTTGCGGGGCCATCAGCCATGACCGCTGGTGCAGCGTGGATGTGCGGAGCCAGGAGAATGTTTGAGAGAGTACCAAATATGTGCGGAGCGCATCCATGATCCAATGCAGAAGGAGAAGGCCCTGGATATGGCTCTGCATCCTTGGGGTACTTGCGGTGTGCAGCGCATGCTGTATCGAACAGGATGCGAAGGACGATTCCCGGCTGCAGGTGGTTGTCACCATTCTTCCCCAGGCAGAAATGGCCACGTCTATTGGAGGAGAGAGGACCTGCGTCACCGTGGTGGTCCCCCCGGGAGTGGAGCCCCATACCTACGAACCTTCAGCAGCCCAGCTGGTCCAGATCTCCCGGGCGGATATGTATCTCCGGCTCGGGCCTGGACTGCTGCCATTCGAAGATACCCTTGTTGAACGGATCCGGGCATTGAACCCTGAAATCCTGATCGTCGATACGTCAGATGGAATCTCCCTGATTCATGGAAAAGATGGCGAACCGGACGACTCCCATGGCCCCGATCCCCATATCTGGCTCTCGCCGTCAGGCCTTCGGATAATGGCTGCGCACATGGAGAGGGGGTATGCAGAGATTGATCCCGGCCATCAGGTGGAGTATGCTGCCAGGAAGGAGCGGTATCTCCACGATGTGGAGGATGCGGATAGATCTGTCCGTAACGCCCTCTCAGGGATGGAAGGGGAACCGTTCCTGGTCTTTCACCCGGCATGGGGGTATTTTGCCCGCGAATATAGCCTGATTCAGGTGGCAGTCGAGACGGAGGGCAAGGAACCCAGTGCAAAGGAGCTCTCTACATTGATAACCCTCGCCAGGGAGAGGGGGATCAGGGTGGTCTTTGCCGAACCGCAGTTCAGCACCAGGGGGAGCGAGGTGATTGCCCGCGAGATCAACGGCACGGTTGTGCTGATTGATCCCCTGGCTCCCGATACCCTTGCGAACCTGCAACGGGTAGCGTTCGCCATATCAGGGACATATGGGGATGCCAAAACGGAGGTGGGCCATTGATCCCGGCGGTAGAGGTCAGGGAGGTTTCCTACAGGCAGAACGGCAGCCTGATCCTCGACCGGGTCTCCCTCATGGTCAGTGAGGGAGATTTTTATGCACTTTTAGGACCGAACGGTGGCGGGAAGACCACGCTCCTCAAGATCATCCTCGGTCTTCTTCCGGTCACCACAGGGACCGTCCGGATCTTTGGGAGTGCCCCCAATGATGGGCGTTCCCTGGTGGGGTATGTACCCCAGTTCCGGACGTTCGATTTCCGCTATCCCATTACCGTCAGGGAGATGGTCCTCTCCGGCCGTCTCTCCCATACCCGCGGATTGGTGAGGAGCTATACTGAGGAGGACCACGAGGTGACTGAGCGGGTGCTCGACCAGCTGACGCTCTCGGGGCTCTCGGACCGCACCCTTTCTCACCTCTCCGGTGGGGAGCAGCAGCGGGCAATACTGGCACGTGCGCTGGTGGGAAGACCGCGTCTGCTCATCCTCGATGAACCCACGGTCTATGTTGACACTCCGACCGAGGTTCAGTTCTTCGATATCCTCGAGGATCTGAAGAAGTCCATGACCATCCTGCTGGTGAGCCACGATATCGGGGTGATCTCCCGGCACGTGACCAAGGTGGCCTGCCTGAACCATACCCTTCACACCCACGATACCCCGGAGATCACCGAGGATATGATCGCTGCCACCTACCGATGCCCGGTGGATCTCATCGCCCATGGCCTGCCACACCGGGTGCTTGATGATCACCAAAAGAGGGCCGGTCCATGATAGATCTCGGGATCCTGGAGTACGGGTTCTTCCAAAATGCCCTTCTTGCAGGCCTCTTCGCCAGCATCGCCTGCGGTATCATCGGGAGCTTTGTCGTGGTGAAGCGCATGGTGTCGATCTCCGGGGGCATCTCCCACGCGGCTTTCGGGGGCGTGGGGCTTGGGTACCTCTTTGGCGTGGACCCGCTGGTCGGGGCCTTTGGGTTCACGACCGCGGTGGCCCTCGGCATTGGGTTCCTGAAGGAGAAAGCCGGGCAGCACCTGGATACCCTGGTGGGTGCGGTCTGGGCTGCGGGGATGGCGCTTGGGATTATCTGCATCAGCATTGCGCCCGGGTATGCCCCGGACCTCTTCAGTTACCTCTTTGGCAATATCCTGCTGGTCCCCGGACAGGATGTCCTCATGATGGGAATACTGTGTGCTCTCATCCTGGTGGTGGTGGGGCTCCTCTTCTCGCAACTGCAGGCAGTCACCTTCGATGAGGAGTATGCCCGGGTGATGAACCTCCCTGTCACCTGGCTCTCCCTCCTCCTCCTGGTGCTCGTGGCCATCACCGTTGTGATGCTGATCAGGGTGGTGGGGATCATCCTGGTCATCGCCCTCCTTACCCTGCCGGCCGCCACGGTCCGGGGGCACGTGACCAGGCTTCCCACGATGATGGCCGCCTCGGTCTGCCTTGGTCTTCTCTTCTCTGTCGGGGGGCTCTGGCTCTCTTTCATTCTTGACATACCCTCTGGAGCCACCATCATCATCCTCGCGACGGCAGGGTATGCGGTATCCCTCCTCCTCTCCCGTTCAAGAGCAGGATGAGGGGCCTTTGGTATAGGGAGAAGGGAGCGGTTCATCTGTTTTCGAATGAAACGCACATGAGACCGTCGGGTCACATGCCCCCCCCGATGAAAACCGCGGATGCGGTTTTCATACCAAAATCACTTCGTGGTTCTCATAATTTATGCTCTAAATCCGAAACGGAGTTCATTTAAGGTTAATATGAAAATGGCTGCGCCATTTTCATGAATACGCATGCAGGTGTCTCGAGGGGAATCATATTATTTTTTTTAGTGAAACACTCTTCCATGAAAGTGAGTCCGGGGATCCATGCGCTTTGCATACCCTTCTCCATACCTCTGGTGCCGGGAAGGTCCCTGGAACGGTTCACCTACGTGTATCTCCTCTACGGGGAAGGGGTCTCTCTCATCGATACCGGGGTTGCCGGGTCCGAGACCAGGATATTCCGTTACCTCGAAGAGACGGGTCGTGATCCTCGGGAGATCTCCGAGATCGTCCTCACCCATTCTCACCCGGACCATATCGGGGCCTGCAGGGCGATCCGCAACGCAACAGGCTGTATCGTGGCGGCACACCCCCAGGAGAGGGAATGGATAGAAAACGTGGAAGTACAAAAAGCTGAAAGGCCTGTCCCTGGCTTCGATACACTGGTAGGGGGGTCTGTGCAGGTGAACCAGGACCTCTCCGACGGGGACCATATTCTCGTGGCCGGGAATAGAACGCTCTCGGTTTTCCATACACCCGGGCATTCACCCGGCTCCATCTCCCTCTTTGCACCGGATGAGGGGGTACTCTTCAGTGGCGATGCGCTGCCGGTGCCCGGGGAGATCCCCCTCTTCTCAGACTTCTCATTCGCATGTTCATCTGTCAGAAAGCTGCAGCAGATAGAGGGTATAGAGACCCTCTGCTCTTCATGGGAGACGCCAATTTCTCGCGGGAATGTGCGGGGGAGGATCAGGGAGAGCAGGGAATACCTCTCCCTGCTGCGAAGGATGGTAAGGTCGGTCGGAGAAGAGCACCCGGAAGCGGGGAACGAGGAGTTCTGCAGGGAGTTCCTCACAATTCTCCGTATCCCGGAGCAGGGTGTGCCGCCCTTCTTCTGCCGGTCCGTTCAGAGTATCCGCAGGACTCTGCCAGGGAGACGGCCATTGAAGGGATGATCATGCGGTTTTGGTGTGGCTCCCCCTCTCCCTGGAGACCGCATGGTTGAGAAGGTTCGGGAAGCGGCTCTCCTCCCGCTCATGTACCTCGCTCACCTCGATACGGCGGACCTCTATTTCGAGCAATCGCCCGAACACCCGGCGGAAGTGCCCGGCCTCATTCTCGATGCCCCAGAGCTCCAGCTGGCAGTCCCCCACGGCGCTGACGAGGAGAGTGGCCTTCTCCCTGTGTATCTCCAGGAACCGGGCATGGCGGACCAGGGCCGCGTGGCTCCGGTCCAGGCTCTCTGCCATCCGGAGCAGGGTGGTGAGCGCCCGGACCCTCTTCTGGCCTGCAGGCGCAAGACCGCTCATGGCCATCTCTTTCTTTCCAGGAGCCTTTTTCCGGTGAAAACGGGCAATATTTGCCATTATCAGCACTTCATCGCGGGAGAACCCCGGCATATCGCTGTTGCTGATGATATAATGAGAGTGGGCGTGGTGGTTCTCATACGAGATGAACGATCCCACGTCATGCAGGAAGGTGGCATAGAGGAGGAGTTCCCGTTCCGCTTCTTCGAAGGAATGGAGTCCACCATCCCTGGAGGAGTCATAGAGCTCCAGGGCAAGCCTGGCCACGGTCCTTGCATGATATTCATTCACCCCGCAGGATCGCGCCAGCTGAAGCACGCTCCTTTCCCGGACATTGAGCCTGCCCAGGAGGGGGAAGTCCTCCATCCTGGAGAGGTAATCTGCAAGGAGCCCGTCCTGCAGGCCTCTCCCCGTCACCTCCAGCCTCTCTATCGAGAATGCATCCATCAGGCAGTCCAGGATGGCGGCGCCGGCGATGATGATGTCCGCCCGTTCCGGATTGATGCCCGGGACATTCCTCCTTCCTGAAAGGGGGAGGGAACAGAGCAGTGCCACCACCCGGGAGAGATCCCCTCTCTCCAGTACCATTGGTCCAACATTCTTTGAATCCCCGGTTTTCGCTGCGATCTCTGCCAGGTTGATGACGGTCCCGGAGCCACCGATGGCCCTCCCAGTGCGGTACCCGGAAAACCCCGGACAGACGGGTGCGAGGATATCCCGTATATGCCGGCATATTGCCCCATACTGTTTTCTGGATACACACCCCTCGAAATCCCTGGAGAAGAACTGGTTGGTGAGCCGGATAGACCCAAGCGGCAACGAGGCGAGCACTTCGTAGGAGTGCTGTCCGCCGATCGAGATCTCGGTGCTTCCCCCTCCGATGTCGATGAAGAGGGCCTTTTCGTCCCCGAGGTGCGTATTGCCGGCTACCCCGAGATAGATAAGCCGTGCCTCCTCTTCCCCGGAGATGACCCGTACATCAAGACGGGCCTCATGCCTGAGGCGGTGGAGCAGGTCGCTCCTGTTCCGGGCCTCCCTGGTGGCAGAAGTTGCCACCGCCACGTATTCCTCGGCGCCGAAGGAATGTGCGAGGTCAATGAATCTCCTGCAGACTACCACTGCCCGGTCGATGGCCTGTTCCTGGATGCAGTGGTCCTGGAATTCACCCTCTCCGAGCCTGACCACCTCTTTCTGGCGGGTGAGGAGGTGGTAGGTACAGTCCTGATAGAGGCGTACTACCAGGAGTCGGATGGAGTTGGTGCCGATATCGACGAACGCGACCACCCTCCCGTCTCCGGTATCTCCATTCTGCGGGTTCTTTTTCCGGGAAACAGGTGATGGTGTCATGCAGCGACAGGGTGATCCAGGTGACTCTGCAGGGTCGTTGTGGTCCATCTCTGCCCCTGGTTTCCGTGCACCAACAGGGAAAGAGCGGGTCATGGAATTTTCGCCCCCTGGCTGCTGCACCCGCAGCGCCCGATGGTTGCGGCAACGAGCAGGGCACCTGCAGCAATCGCCGCGAAGGCTGCCGGAAAGCCGGCATACTCCGCAATAACCCCGGCAGCGAAGGGGAGGAGGGTCATTCCCCCGTAACTTGCAGCATTAAAGAGGCCCATCAGCACCCCCTGCCTGGCACTGGCTCCGGCCAGGAAAGAGAGCTGGGAGATCATCACCATCCCTGCCAGCCACCCGATGACCAGGAATCCCCATACCGAGAAGAACGTCACTGCAACTCCCCCGGCCATTGCCACTGCTGCAGCCCTGATGGTAGGTACGGGTGGCAGTCGGGCGTGGGAGGTGACAAGGATCGCAGCGATGGTCGCAAGGTTCATCAGGGCGATCTCCTGGGAGACAATGTCAGGTGGAAGGTCCGTGTATTCGGGATGGAGCGCAGTGAGTGCCCCTGTGATGCCGATTACCACCACTGCGGATACCCAGAGCCAGAAATAGGAGGAGAACACTCCTTTCAATCGGGAAAAAGTGTCAACTGCACTCTCCGGGATCAATCCTGCCGGGCCAGCGGTGACTTTCCGAATTCCGAGCGAGAGTCCCAGTGGGATGAAGGATGCCGCGGTGAACAGGAATATCCCGGCATAAGGCCCGATCCACAGCAAAACCAGCCACCCTGTGCCCAGAAGACCTACAAGCAGGCCGAGGTTCAGCAGGGCCATGAAATAGCCGCTCATACGCTCGTGATCGGGGCGGGCATTGAGGAGTGCCAGGGATGCAGGGATGAAGAGGCCTGCGCCAACACCTTCCAGGATCCGGGTGGCAAGGAGCAGAACGGGGGTGGCGGCAACAGAGAGCAGAATGCCGCTTATGCAGGTGAGAAGCAGCCCGGTCCTGATGAGCGGGACCTCCCCGATCCGGTCCGCGAGGTATCCGGCCGGGAGGACAAGCAGAAATGCCCCAAGGAAATATGCGGAATATATGGCTCCCTGGGCGGTGGTCCCGACGGCAAAGGAGGGGAGTACAGGGACGATGGCATTGGAGAGTGCCATGACCACGAAAACCCCCAGGAAGAGAGGGATTCTGGTTCTCATACCATCCGGTATGTCTCCAGGTTCATGGGAGAGTGGGTCTCTATGTGGTAGCGCTTGTAGAGCGAACTTGCGAGATCGATAGTATTGTTCTCATCTCCGTGCACGGTGAAGATCTTCTCGGGCCGTGGCTGGATATGGCCGATATAGTTCATCAGCTGCTTGCGGTCCGAGTGGCCGGAGAACCCGTCAATGGTCACGATTTCGAGGTTGATCACGATAGTCCCCTTCCTCCCGATGGGCACCTCTCTCCAGCCCTTCTGGATGCGCCTCCCCTGGGTTCCGTCAGCCTGGTAACCCACGAATACCAGGGCATTCCGCTCATCGGAGGCAAGGTTGCTCAGGTATTCCATAACCGGCCCCCCGTTCAGCATGCCGCTCGTGGTGATGATGACACAGGGATCACCGTTGATGACCTTCTCCCGCAGGTCGGAAGAGTCCACCGGGACGAAGCACTCAGCGAGGAATGGATTCAGTCCCTCCTTGAAGATCTGGGTGCGGAGGTCGCTGTTCAGGTACTCGGGGTAGGTGGTATGGATGGCAGTCGCTTCCCTGATCATCCCGTCCAGGTAGATCTTCACCCTGGGGATCTTCTCCTTTCTTACTGCCTCCTCGAGTGCCAGCATAACCTCCTGGGACCGGCCGACAGCAAAGGCGGGGATGATGATCTTTCCGCCCCTTTGAATGACGGTATTCACCGTCTCGTACAGCTTTTCCTCGGCATCGGCCCTGGATGGCTGCACGTCTCCGCTCCCGCCGTAGGTACTCTCCATAACCAGCGCTTCCAGGCGTGGGAAGGTATTGGTGGCCGGGTTGAAGAGGCGGCTCTTGCTGAAGTTGAAGTCGCCAGTAAACGCGATATTGTAGAGGCCGTCCCCGATGTGAAAATGGGCGATGGCCGAGCCCAGAATGTGACCGGCGTTATGGAACGTCAGCTTGATATCGGGGGCGATATCGGTGACGCTCCCGTAATTGAGGGTGATGGAATGCCGTATGTAACTCTTGACCTCATTTGAGCTGTAAGGGATCTTCCGGTCTTCCTTGCTGACCACGTCCAGGTAATCGAGCTGCAGCATCGCCGAGAGATCCCTCGTCGGGGGGGTGCTGTAGACTGGGCCATCGTACCCGTACTTGTAGAGGAGGGGCACCAGGGCACAGTGATCCAGGTGTGCATGGGTGAGGACCACTGCATCCAGCTGGCTCAGGGGGTGTATTTCAGGCACGTAGAGGTAGGGGGTGCTTGCACTGTTCCCGGGTTTCTCCCCGCAATCGATGAGAACCCTTGATTCAGGCGTTGAAACAAGGAACGCGGCCCTCCCTACCTCCCGGCAGCAGCCGAGCATCGTGACCCTGACCCACTGGTCCCGGGCGATGACGTCCCGGTGGATACGCCTCCCAATGGTCCGGAGGAACTCTTTCCTCTCTTCATTGACAGAACGAAGATACTGGCGGATCTGCTTGACCGTCACGCTCTCGATGGGTGGCGTCCTTACCACCTTGGGAGTCCAGCCGATATGCTTTGTAATCTCCCGCAGAGTGGCTCCGTTCTTCCCGATCACCACTCCTGGTTTCTCGGCTTCGATGAGCACCTCGCCGGTGTCCGCGTCAAAGTAGATATCGGTGATCCCGGCATTCTCGGCAACCACGGCACGGATATCCTGGACCGCCTTCTCGGGGTCCTCGAGTATGTTCGGGCGGACCACGATCCGTTTCCGGAGGTCCCGGGCGAGTATCTTGATAAGATCCGCCTGGTCGGCGAATTTTTTGGGATCATCGGTATAGATGACCAGTTCCGGTCCTTCGAACTCAACCTCCGAGACGGTTATTCCCCTCGGGACCTTCTCGTTGATCTTGTTCTTGAGCTCTTTGAGCCTCTCTTCTATAAGCATTAAAACCAACCTAAAAAAGTATTATGCGGGGACGGCCGGGAAGTATTCTGTCACTTCCTGGTCTCCCATCTCCCTGTATGCCTCTTTTGTGATGACCACCACGTGGATGCCTTCCCCTGACCCTGCATCCCTCTTCATGGCCGAGCGGACCGCCCGAATGGCCAGCGATACTGCCTCTTCCTCGTTCATATCCTTCTGGTATCGATCTTCCAGGACACCAAACGCCATCGGGGACCCGGAACCTGTGGCAACCATCTCCTCTTCTTTCGAAGCACCCCCCAGTGCGTCCACTGCGAAGAGGGTTGGTCCATTCTCGTCCATTCCCCCCACCAGGAGTTGCACGTAGAAGGGGTAGTAGCGATTGTTATTCAGAACATTCGAGAGGAGCGTGGCAACCGCACTGACGGTCATGGCTCTTCCCCTTCGGATCTGGTAGAGACTGCACTCCACGGTCATAAGTCGTGCGATCTGCTGAGCGTCCCCTACACCACCCGCAGTGGTCATTCCTATCCTTTCTGCGATCTGGTAGATCTTTTTTGCTTTCTTGGAGGCGATCAGGTACCCCATGGTGGCCCTCATCTCAGAGGCGAGGACCACACCTCCCTGGAACACCAGTCCGACAGTGGTGGTACCCTTCATTCCTTCCTGGTATTGCTCATTCATACACACACCCCAAAATATTGGTTAACGCCATTAAAATGCTCAAAAGCGCTCCAAACAATACAATGTCCTTATAAAATTTAAAAGTTGTTATCAGTTACTGTCCCGGCAGAGGGCTCTCACCAGATCCCTGTCAAAGAGCATGGCCACCAGTTTCTTGTCCCCGTTCACTACAGGGAGCTGGTCCACACGCGCCCGCTTCATCTTCAGGGCGCACTCGCTCACCTCGGCGTTCATGGGTACAGATATGACACTCTTGACCATGGCGGTCTTGACCGGGCGGTTGGGGAGCTGGATCTTGGAGATACCGTAACTGATGGTGTGCATGTCCCGGATACTCTCCCAGGTCCACTCATCGTCGTCTGTCCCATTGGAGAAGTCGCTCACCTCCACCATATCCTCGATGGAGGAATGCCGGATCAGGTCACGCTCCGAGATGATCCCCTGCAGCGTGCTCTCGGCATCAAGGATGGGAATCGCTTCAAACCCGGAGATCTCCATGATCCTGCCGACAAGGGGGAGCGGGGTCTCTTCCCAGATTGCAAAGGTCTGGCTGGTGTAGAGGTCTTTGATCTCTTCCTTGATCTTCATCTGGGCAAGGGATGCGATGAGGTCAGCAACAGATATGAGGCCGAGCAGGGATTCGTCCTCCACCACAGGGAGCCGGCGGACAGACTCTTTAATCATCAGGGAGGCTGCCTCCCGGATGGACGCGTCAGGCCCGATAGTGACGGGATCTGCAGTCATCAGGAGCCCGAGCTGGGTCTCTTCAGCCTTCCGGAGGAGGTCTTTCCGGGTGATAATCCCTACCAGTCTCTCATCCTTCAGGACCGGCACCCCTGAGATGCCGGTTCGTTTGAGAATCTTCAGAACATCGTCACGGTTACCGGGGATCTCGACGGTGACCACGTCAGAGGTCATAAAGTCTCTGACTCTCATGTCTGGGATGGTCTCACCACCAGGACAGCGACCCTGCTGTTTCCTACCACGAAAGAACTCACACTCCCCAGGAGGAGACGGTCAACCTCGCTCTTTCCGTGGGATCCCACGATGATCAGGTCCGCGCCAAGTTCACGGGACGCCTTGATGATCTCATTGCCGGCGTGGCCCTGCCGTATGTAGGTCTCGAGCTTGACTCCTTTTGCGGATGCCTGCTCCTTAGCCGATGAGATGGTCTCCTGGCCTTCTTTCTCGAGCATGCTGTACATTATCTCCCAGGTGCTGTCCATCGGCAGGGAGGAGAACAACCCCGTCTCCACCACATAGATGACATGGACCCTCGCCTTCCATAACCGGGCCTCCTCGAGAGCGATCTCAAGAGCCCTCTTTCCTATTTTTGACCCGTCTACAGCCACCAATATCTCCGAAAACATGGTTACCCTCCAGAATAGTCTCCTTAATTATTGTAATCTATAAATTTATAACTTTTCTCACGATATTCCCCGGGCCAGCCCGGTTTACCAGGGCTCCAACCATATCGCGGCTGAGCCCGAGGTTTGATCCCCCGGGGTCAACAAGAAGAAAATTTGCCATGTTTCCCTCTTTCAGGTAGAATGAACAGGTAAAAAGCGAGGAACCGAATGTCGCCGCCATCAGCGCGTCGCGCGGTTGCGTGCCGTAGATTGTCGAGAGGAAATGGGCCTCCCTCCACATATCTGGCTGCACACACATGGCATTATCGGTGCCGAGGAGGATGCGGCATCCAAGGGCCAGCATTGTCTGCACGGGGGGGTGATCAGGGGACTTGGTGACCCCGAACCTCCAGTTGGCCCGGGGGCAGACTGCCACCGGTATACCCATGTCCGCAATCCTCCGCAGCTGGGAACGGGTTGCGTGAGTGCAGTGGATCAGGAGGTCAGGGGTGTATTCGAGGGCAGTATCCACGTCCCCGGCATCCCTCTCCCCGGAGTGAAATGCCACGAGTCGCCCCGATCTCCTGGCGGAAGAGACCATGGCCTCCAGGCCCTCTTTTACATCCCTGGCACTGCTGATCCCGAGGCCCTGGGCTATGTCCTCGCCTCCTTCCCTCCCGAAGATGATGGTCCTGCAGGGAATACCCTCCCCTGCCTGCAGCAGGGCTTTTACCCCTTCAACTCCCCCCTCCCTGAAGTCCGCACACCCTGCGGTCCCTGAATCGGCCATGGTCCGGAGGGTGAGGCGCATCCCCTTCACCAGTTCGTCATGAGTGGCGGACCGCAGGATCCGGTGCTTGAGGCCATCGGGAGGTTTGACCAGGTCATCGAGGCTACCTGTCAGGGGAATGTCCATAGCGAGGCTGTCACCGAGATGGGTATGGGCATTGAAGAATGCCGGGCATATCCAGGGGATCCCGCCGGTGTTGCCTGACAGGTGCTCGATGCGGTGGATGATCCCATCTTTCACCACCACTGTCACGGGCGCTTCCTCGAGTTCTTCACCAAGAAGCGCTCTCCCTTCTACCAGGAGTTCTCCTCCGGCCATGCGTGCTGCCAGCCTTTTATATACCGAGAATGAGAAATATGTTTGTATGGCGAAGAAGCAGGGTGGACGGCTGATCTCATCCGCGGGACTGGTCAATTACTACGAGAGCGAGGATAAGAGGGCCTTTCATATCAGCCCCTATTCGGTTATCATCGGGTGCGCTGCCGTCGGGGTGGCAATCCTGGTGCTGAATATGATATATTGAAAAATTCCTCGCCTTTTTTTCATTCAAGAATTAACGCTGGCCTTTCTCTGCTCCATGCATGGTGCCTGAATATTTACGTGGGTTTTTTGTACTCCGCATGGACTTCTCCGACCTGATACCTGTGCCATCCAGGATGTCTCCCGGGGAGATCTGGAGAATGCTGAAAAGCACGCAGGAATGGCCGGACGGAAGGGTCATCGATAAATAGATGGCAAGCCCCGGGAATTCGTCGATATATATATACCGGAGAAGGCGATAATCACCCATTGTCGATGTTCCTGATCATCCGCTGCCCGGGGTGCCGGACCTTTGCGTATGTGGACCGGTTCCAGCAGTGGAAGTTATGCCCGGTATGCGGGGAGGCCATAGAGGTCCGGCAGGCCCCTGCGTATATGGAAGTGGACGAGTATCAGGTCGCCGAGCGCATTGTCACCCAACTCGAGGAATACCTGCACCGGAACAGGAAAAAAGACTTTACCTCAGAGGAGATCAAGGAGCTGCGGGAGCAATACGCGCAGTGGATCCGGACCAGGGCCTAAACAGCATCACCACTTTTTTCCGCATCCATGGCAGAGGAGCGTGATCTCATGGCCGCATTTCGGACAGTGGAGTCCCGCCCTCTCTGCATACACCACAGGTGTCCCGCACCTCCTGCAGAGGATCTCCTCCTCGTACCCGCATTCGTGCCTGACCATAGGAAGGGTATGGAAGAGGGGGAATGAAAAAGGTT
>JALOPW010000004.1 GCA_025453675.1 Methanolinea sp. | reverse complement strand
GGCGGACACGGGATGTCTTTGACCTGATCGAGGGGGAGATCGTGGAGGATTACGGTGAACGCATCCGCAACGCCCGGATGGAGAAGGGGTGGACCCAGAAGGACCTGGCGATGCAGCTCAAGGAGAAGGAGCTGCTGATCAAGAAGATAGAGAAGCGGGACCTCATACCCGAGGACGAATTGCGGAGGAAACTGGAGAAGGCACTGGATATCCGGCTGATCGATGCCCCGGCGGAGGAAGAGGGGAAACGCGGCGGCGGGAAGGTGGTCCCCACCCTCGGGGACGTCATCTCCATCAAGAAAGTTCACAAATAAGGTCTCGGTTCCCGGACCCTTCATTATATTTATATACCTCTTCGATCCACCTTGTTGACTAATGCAAGGTGAGTGTTTTTTCGCCGGTGAGTGTTTTTATCTCCGCTAGCCAGGCTTCCGCACCGTGCATCCCAACGACTGTTCTTTCGCACCTGAAAAACCGAGCTGCGGCACTCTCCAGTTATCCCCGCAATTTTGGTTATTTTTGGTATTTTAACTGAATCCATCAGCCATTTTTGAAAAATGCGCTGCATGGATAGGAGTTTTACATGAGAGGAAAAGAAATTCGCCTGGAACGAATCATGGACCGGAACACCGGAAAGACGATCATAGTCCCCATGGATCATGGAGTGACCAACGGTCCCATCGACGGCCTCATCGATATGGGGAGGGCGGTGGACCTGGTGGCAACAGGGGGAGCAAACGCGGTGCTCGGGCACGTGGGGCTCTCCCTGTACGGCCACAGGAAGAGCGGGAGGGACGTGGGGCTCATCCTGCACCTCTCGGCGAGCACCTCTATCGGGCCTGACCCGAACGAGAAAGTGCTGGTGAACTCGGTGACCCACGCCCTCAAGATGGGTGCCGATGCGGTCTCCATCCACGTCAACATCGGGGCCGACTCGGAAGCCCGGATGCTCACGGATCTCGGGCGGGTGGCCATTGACTGCATGGAGTGGGGGATGCCGCTCCTGGCCATGATGTACCCGAGGGGGAGGAAGATCAAGGACGAGCACCAGGTGGAATACGTCTGCCTCGCTGCAAGAGTCGCCGCAGAACTCGGGGCGGACCTGGTCAAGACTGTCTACACCGGAGATCCCGACAGCTTCAGGGAGGTGACACGGGGCTGCCCGGTGCCGGTGGTGGTGGCCGGCGGCTCAAAGACGGATGACCTTGCGACGCTGGAGTTGATCGAGGGGGCTATGCAGGGAGGGGCGGCTGGAATATCCATCGGGAGGAATGCCTTCCAGCACCCCACCCCCGACCGCTTCATCAACGCCGCAGCAGAGATCGTGCACCGCGGGCGCTCGGCAGAACAAGCGCTGGAGATATTAAAGGAGGGAAGATGATGATTGGAAAAGAGATTCGTATCGAACGTATTATGGACCGGAATACAGGCCGGTCAGTGATCGTCCCCATGGACCACGGGTTCACGCTCGGACAGATCGACGGATTGCTGGATATGACCACGACCATCTCAGAGGTGAGTGAGGGCGGGGCGAACGCCATCGTCCTGCACAAGGGGATCGTCAAACGCGGGCATCGGAGGAGGGGGCGGGATATCGGCCTAGTCATACACCTCTCGGGGAGTACTTCCCTGAACCCCGACCCGAACGACAAGGTCATCGTATGCACCGTAGAGGAAGCGGTGGCGCTCGGGGCAGATGCCGTATCCATTCACATCAACCTGGGAGCCCCGAACGAGTCCAGGATGCTCGAGTCCGCAGGAAAGGTAGTGAAGGACTGCAACCGGTGGGGCATTCCGCTCCTGGTGATGATCTACCCCCGGGGCAAGGGGATCGACCCCACCTCGCCAGCAACCGTGGGGCACTGCGTCAGGGTGGCGGAAGAGCTCGGTGCCGACCTGATCAAGACCAACTACACCGGAGACCCTGTCTCTTTCAGGAAGATCGTCACCTCCTGCTCGGTCCCCGTCTTCATCGCAGGCGGTGAGAAGGCGGGAGACCTTGAGACCCTCCAGGCCATCCGGGACTCGGTGAAGGCCGGCGGGGCAGGTGTATGCGTGGGACGGAATGCATTCCAGCGGGACAACACCCGGGCATTCGTTCACGCCCTCTGCCAGGTGGTGCACCAGGAGATGGATCCGGAGCGTGCGCTCAGGGAGATGTGATGAAGGAGTTCTGGGTGGACGCCCGCCCCTGGAAGAAGGGGGTGGCCACGTCGGCCCTCGAGAGCGGTGCGGACACCATCGTTGCTGAATCCAGCCAGAGAGTAAGGGAACTTGGACGGGTCCGGGTGGTGGCCCCCGACGGGGATCTCGTGATGGAGAAGGATGTCTGGGAGGTCCGCATCTCTGACAAGAAGAGCGAGGAGAAGGCGGCACTGCTGGCGAAGAGCGGATACGTCATCGTCAGCGCAGAGGACTGGACCGTGATACCGCTCGAGAACCTGGTGGCGCAGGCGGACCGGATTATCGCCCTCGTCCACAACGCTGAAGAGGCGGAACTGGCGCTCCAGGTGCTGGAGAAAGGGGTGGCAGGGATCCTGCTGCAGACCGATGACCCGAAGGTGGTGAAGGAGACGGGTTCCGTGGTGCACCGCGGGCTGGAGCGGTGCGACCTGGTCCCCTTCACCATCACCGCGATCCGGCCTGCCGGGATGGGAGACAGGGTGTGCGTCGACACCTGCTCCATGCTCAAAGAGGGGGAGGGGATGCTGATCGGGAACACTTCATCGGCGTTCCTGCTGGTGCATGCCGAGACCCTCGAGAACCCGTACGTCGCGCCAAGGCCGTTCCGGGTCAACGCAGGAGCGGTGCATGCCTACATCCTCTCCCCGGGGGGCAAGACCTCCTACCTCTCCGACCTCTCTGCGGGCGACCGTGTCCTGGTGGCAGGAAAGGATGGCAAAACCCGCGAGGTGACTGTCGGCAGGGTGAAGATCGAGCAGCGGCCGCTGCTCCTCGTGGAGGCCGAGGCAGAGGGGAGATCCTACAGCCTGGTCCTGCAGAATGCGGAGACCATCCGGCTGGTGGGAGAGGACGGCCGGGCCCGGTCCGTCGTGGAGATCTCCCCTGGCGACCGGGTGATGGGGTGCACGAAGGAGGCTGGCCGCCACTTCGGGATGGCAGTCAGGGAGCAGATCCTGGAGAAGTGATCGCAGGTGAAGATAGGGATCATCGGCGGCACAGGGAAGATGGGGACCTTCTTCCGCGGGGTCTTCGGGCAGGCGGGGTGGGAGGTGATGGTCTCGGGGAGGCAGACACCCCTTACTGCGAAGGATCTCGCAGAGCAGTGCGGGGTGATCATGGTCTCCGTCCCCATCAGAGAGACGGTCGGGGTGATCCGCTCACTCGCACCGCTTCTTTCCGAGGACCAGCTCTTCTGTGACCTCACCTCGCTGAAGACAGGGCCGGTGCAGGCTATGCTCACCTCCCGGGCCCAGGTAGTAGGGTTCCACCCCATGTTCGGCCCGACAGTGAAGGGACTTGCCGGCCAGACCATCATCGCCACCCCGGCCCGGTGCGACCAGGATTCCCTGGAGCGTATCCTCTCAGTGTTCCGCTCTCAGGGGGCGAGGGTGACCATCTCCACCCCTGAGGAGCATGACCGCATCATGGCGGTGGTACAGGGGCTGACCCATTTCATGACCCTGTGCGTGGCCGAGACCATGCGCCGGGTGGGGATGAGCCCGGAAGACACCCTGGCATTCATGAGCCCGGTCTACCAGATAGAGATGGGGCTCGTCGGCAGGCTCCTCTCCCAGGACCCCCTGCTCTACGCGGATATCCTGGAACTCAACCCTCACGTCCCGCCGGTTCTCGAGGCATGCGAGAGTGCGCTCTCCTCGATCAGGGGGATCATCGAAGATGGGGATACCTGTGCTTTTGAGAAGGTATTCCGGGAAAATGCCCGGAATTTCGGGGATTACTGCCAGAAGGCAGCCCGGGAGTCGGATATGCTGATCGCGGCCATGGTGAGGAGATGAGGGTCTTTGCACTGGGCCCGGAAGGCACGTTCAGCCATGAACTGGGATGGAAGGTCTTTGGTGAGGATATCACTCTCGTCCCCACGATTCGGCGCATCTTCGAGGCGGCGGAGAAGGGGGAGGGGACGGGACTCGTTCCCCTGGAGAACAGCGAGGCGGGGGGTGTCGGCCCGACCCTTGACGGACTGCTCCAGCACAGGGTCTGGATCACGGGGGAGCTCTACATGCCCATCCATCATTACCTGGTCTCCCTCCGGCCTCTCGGGGAGGCCAGAGTCCTCTATGTCCATCCCCAGACCCACGAGCAGTGCAGCGAGGTGGTGGACGTCCTGGAGATCCCGGTGGTGCATACCCCGAGCAACGCCCAGAGTGCCCGGGAGATGCAGCAGTCAGGGCACGGGGCTGCCATCGTATCGCTGATGACCGCCCGCATGCATCACCTCCCTATCCGGCGCGAACGGGTGGAGAACAATCCCCAGAATATAACCCGCTTCGTGACCATCTCCTCTCAGCCCTATACCGGCCTGGACGCCCGGAAGGGGAGCATCATCATCGATCCCCGGGAGGACCGGGCGGGCCTCCTGCATGATATCCTGGGAATCTTCTCCAGGAAAAAGATCAACCTGTCAAGGATCGAGTCCCGCCCGTCCAAGAGGGGCATGGGGAGTTACGTCTTCTTCCTTGATTTCATGTGCAATGGGAATGCAGAGCGTGCCATTCACGAACTCCAGGAGATCACAGCGGTCAAGGACCTGGGGAGGTATCCCGAACTGGAGGTCCCGGAATGGAGGTGACCATCCAGCGGGCGGGCAGAGTTGACCTGCACTTCCAGGCACCGCCATCAAAGAGTTTCACCCACCGTGCCCTGATCGCTGCAGCCCTTGCCGAAGGCAACTCGGTCATCATGCACCCCCTGGAGGCGGAGGATATCCGGGTCACCAGGGAAGCCCTCCTGGGGATGGGGGCAAGTATCGCCCCCGGGGAGGATCGCTGCAGTGTCACCGGTACAGGAGGCAGGCTCTCCTGCCCGGACGGCCTGATACTTGATATGCAGCATTCGGGCACCAGCATGAGGCTGCTTGCATCGGTGGCACTCCTCTGCGGGCGCCCGGTGACGCTCACCGGATCGCCCCGGATGAAGGAGCGCCCTCTTGGCCCCCTCGCAGAGGCCCTCACCGCGCTCGGGGGGACGGTCCGGTTCCTTGAGAGGGAGGGATTCCCCCCCGTGACCGTCTCGGGGAGTCTTTCCGGGGGAGTTGCACGGGTGGATGCAGGGATGAGCAGCCAGTTCGTCTCCTCGATCCTTATGGCAGCCCCGTACGCGCACCGGGATGTGATCCTGGAGCTTGAATTTGGCATCGCTTCCCCCTCCTACCTGGACGTGACCCTCGAGGTGATGCACTCATTTGGGGTCCAGGTCGAGAGGGATGGCTACCACCAGTTCCTCATTCCCGGAGGGAGGAAGTACCAGGGGCATACCTACCCCGTGGAGGGGGATTACTCCTCTGCATCCTACTTCTTCGCCCTGGCCGCCCTGTGCGGGGGCCGGGTGCAGGTGGATAACCTGAACCCCCGCTCCTGCCAGGGGGACAGGAGATTCCTGGACGCCCTCGAATCGATGGGGTGCGGGGTGAGGAGCAGCAAAGAGACGGTGGAGGTCTCGTGCGAAGGGGAGCTGGAAGGGATAGAGGTCGATATGTCCTCCTCCCCCGACACGGTGCAGACCCTCTGCATGGTGGCGGCGAAGGCCAGAAGCCCCACCCGCATCACCGGGATCGCCCACCTGCGGTTCAAGGAGAGCGACCGCCTGGAGGCAACGGCGCGGCTTCTCCGGATACTCGGAGGGGATGTCAGCGTGGAGGAGGATGCCATCCTGGTCAGGCCCTCACCCCTCCACGGCGGGGTGATAGACCCGGGTGATGACCATCGGACGGCCATGAGTTTCGCGGTTCTCGGGCTCGCGACAGGAAATGTAAAGATTACCCAGGCGGAATGTGTCAGTAAATCGTTCCCGGGTTTCTGGGAGCAGCTTGGCAGGCAGGGACTGGTATGAACGTGGTACTGATCGGGTTCCGGGGGACGGGGAAGACGGAGTCAGGCCGGCTGCTGGCCCGCCTGCTCGAGGTCCCCTTCCATGATACTGATGCACTGGTCGAGGAGGAGGCGGGGGCCGCAGTGCACGAGATCTTCGAGCAGGAGGGGGAGGAAGGTTTCCGGGCCCGGGAGAAGAGGGCGATCGCGAGGCTCCCTCCGGGCCCGGGGGTGTATGCCACCGGTGGCGGGGCAGTACTTGACCCCGAGAACGTGGAGAACCTGCGCAGGGGGAGGACCATCGTCCTCCTCCGGGCAGACGAGACGACCATCGAGAAGCGCATCCAGCACAGCACCCGTCCGCCACTCACCAGAATGGGATTGCGGGCTGAGATCCACGCCCTCCTCGAAGCCCGGAAGGACGCCTACCTGGCGGCGGCGGATTACTGCATGGACACCAGCGCACGGAGCGCAAACGAGGTGGCCATGGGTCTCAAGCGGCTGCTCACAGAAGGCGGCACCAGGGAAGAGGGCAGGAAGGACGCGCTTCGTGCGGTCGGAAGCTCCGGAATCACGGGAGCCGAGGTGGAGGAACTTGCATCAAGGATTGCATCTCTCGACGGGAACCCGGTTCTCCGGTTCTACGGCATTGCCGGGTACCCCAGCCTGCACAGCAGGAGTCCCCCCCTCTTCCAGCGGCTCTTCTCCTACTTCCAGGTCAATGGCTACTACACCAGGTTCCATGACCCGTCAATCACCCGTATATTCAGCACTGCACGGGACCTGGACGTGCGCGGCCTCTCGGTGACCATCCCCTTCAAGCAGGAGATCCTGCGGCATCTTGACCACCTTGATACCCACAGCAGGGCTATCGGGGCATGCAACACCGTGGTCTTCTGCGGGGGGGAGAGCCATGGCTACAACACAGACTGGGTGGGGATACGGGATCCCCTGGCCTCTCTTCGCGGGAGCACGGCGGTGGTCCTTGGTGCGGGAGGGGCCGCGGCATCCGCAGCCTACGCCCTCCGGTCGCTTGAGATGGAGGTCACCATACTGAACCGGACGGTGGAGCGGGCAGTCGCGCTCGCAGAGAATTTCGGCAGCAATCATGGCTCTTTTCGCGAATTCGACCGGATAAAGCCTGCAGTAGTGGTAAATGCCACCTCTGTCGGGATGGAGCCGGACACGGCAAGCCCCCTCCAGAAGTCCCAGCTCTTTCCCGGGATGACGGTGTTTGACCTTGTCTATACCCCGCCCGAGACCCCCCTGATAAGGGCTGCCCGGAGTGCCGGCTGCACGGTCATCCCTGGAAAAGAGATGTTTATCCGCCAGGCCAGGGCCCAGTTCCGCCAGTTCACGGGTATTGATGCCCCGCTCGGGATGATCCGGGAGATGCTGGGATGAACACCTTCGGCCGGACGTTTCGCCTCACCACATTCGGGGAGAGCCATGGCCCTGCGCTCGGGGTGGTGATCGACGGGTGCCCGCCGGGGATCGCCCTCTCGGAAGGGGATATCCAGCCATTCCTCGACAGGAGGAGGCCGGGCAGGAGCCCGCTCTCCTCGCCCCGGCAGGAGGGGGACCGGGTGGAGATACTCTCCGGGACTTTCGAAGGCCTGACCACGGGCGCACCGATTGCCATGCTGGTCAGGAATTCCGATGTCAGATCCGGGGATTACGAGTCACTCAAAGAGGTGTTCAGGCCAGGGCACGCAGATTTTACCTGGTGGAAGAAGTACGGGATCCGGGACTACCGGGGGGGTGGCAGAAGCTCAGGGAGGGAGACTGTTGCCCGGGTTGCGGCGGGGGCGGTCGCGGCAAAGATCCTTGCCCACCGGGGGATACAGGTAAAGAGCCGGATCCTGGAGATCCATGGCAGCACCACCCCGGAGGGGATGGAGAGAGAGATAGAGGAGGCCATCCGGGCCGGGGACTCGGTGGGAGGGATCGTAGAGATCACCGCCAGGGGATGCCCCCCGGGCCTTGGAGACCCGGTCTTTGGGAAGCTTGACGCCCTGATCGGGATGGCGCTGCTTGGCATCGGAGCTGTCAAGGGCGTGGAGATCGGGGAAGGGTTCGCCGCGGCCCGTATGCGGGGGAGCGAGCAGAATGACCAGATGAGAGAGGGGGGATTCCTCTCCAATCATGCCGGCGGGATCCTGGGGGGCATCAGCACCGGTGAGGATATCCTGGTGAGGATCGCAGTGAAACCCACCCCTTCAATCGCAAAAGAGCAGCGGACGGTGGACCTCGGAGGGAAGGAGACAGTCATCTCTGTCAGGGGGCGGCATGACCCCTGCATCGTCCCACGCCTGGCGCCTGTCGCGGAGGCAATGCTCGCGCTGGTCCTTGCAGATGCCCTGATGGAACAGGAGAGGATCCGGGCATGGGCAAAAGAGGGATGAAAGGCTATATCCTCCCCGGGCAACCCTTCCTGCAACTATGTCGATCCCCGATACATCCTTCCATTCTTTCTGGACACGCATCCTGAAAAACATCCATGGTTCTCTTCGTGACATACGCATACAGAATGAAAAAGCCGGAGGCATCGTGGGATTAAGGGAGGAGAGAGATTTGATGAAACGAGTGCGATGGAGAATGCCGCTTTTCCTTGCCCTCATCCTTGCCGGGTGCATCCTTGCCGGCGGATGCCTCTCGGTCCTCTCCCAGGCAGGACCGGGGGAGACCGTATCGGACGGAGATAGCGCCGCGCTCATGGCTACCCTTGTGGACCAGGACGCCGACTGGGGATTTGCAAGGGGGTGCACCTGGACTGCCACGTTCCAGGTCTCCAACCCCGGGAGCACGACAGAGAAGAACGCACGCCTGCACGTGGAGCTGGTGAACGCCAGGACCGGGGCGGTGAGGGATGCAAAAGACCTCTTCCTCGGTCCGATCGGTCCCGGGGAGGAGAAGTCTGTCCGGGTAGTCCTGGACGGTGAGTGCCTGGACGAGTACACCGTCAGGGCTATCCCGGTGATCAGCGGGCCCTGACCAGGCTGCAGAACTCCTTCCATTCACGGATATGGTACTGCCCGGGAGAGGCCGCAGTCCCGCAATGGCAGTAAATCAGGAATGAACCAAAGAGGGGGAGGAGGAGCCTTGCATACCGGAAACCGGTGCCCATGATGCTGGTGATGATGGGCTTTTGGGCGTTTCGGGTGAAGGAGAGGAGGGCCAGGATATCATCCTCAGACCCCGGGCCGACCACGATCTTCGGGATATCTCCAAAAGAGCGCAACTGAGCCTCCAGTGCAACCAGGGCATCGTGCGCAGGCATGGCAGGAGTATGGAGCGAGGAGATGAGGATCTTTCCCATTTCCCTGACGCGGGGAGCGAGAGGGGCAAACCCCTGCTCCACGTCGATATACGAGGCATAGGGGATGCAGGGAAGCAGGGTCTCCCACCATGCTTCCGGACCCCCTGCAAACGATCCCCCCTCTGCCGTGCTCCGGATGGTGAATATCAGCGGAACGGTCAGGCCAGAAAAGGTCTCCCTCGCGGTATGGTCCGGAATATACCCTGTCAGGTCCAGCCGCACCTCTACCATATCCGCTCCCCCGGAGATGGCACCCGGGATGAGATCCAGGTCAGGGACCGAGACGGCACACCGCATTGCACCGATCTATGGCAATGCAGGAGTATTTAATCTGCCTCCGGGTGACCTCTCACTGCAGTATGAGCGACCACTCACCTGATGCCCGGGAGAAACGGTTTCCTGAGATCCTGGCACCCGCGGGATCGGGAGAGTCGTTGTTCGCCGCGGTCGCCGCGGGAGCTGACGCGGTCTACCTGGGGGGGCGGAGGTTCGGGGCCCGGCACTTTGCAGCCAATTTCAGCCAGGAGGAGATGCGTGAGGCGCTCGAATTCGCCCACTCCCACGGAGTCGCAGTCTACGTGACGGTCAACACCCTGGTCCAGGACAGGGAGCTGCCAGCCGCCCTGGGGTATCTTCTCTCTCTCTATGGAATGGGTGTAGACGCGGTGCTGATCCAGGACATGGGGCTCCTGGCCCTCTCCCGGGATCTGATACCGGGGCTTGTCCTGCATGCATCCACCCAGTGCACCATCTCTGCCAGGGAAGGGGTGGAGTGGGCCAAAACGGCCGGGTTCTCCCGCGTGGTGCTGGCACGGGAGGTTCCCGTCCCGGAGATCGACCGCATCGTGGCCCTCCCTTCCGGGAAACGTCCCGGCATTGAGGTCTTTGTACACGGGGCACTCTGTTACTCCTATTCGGGGCAGTGCCTCCTCTCCTCGGTGATCGGGGGGAGGAGCGGGAACCGTGGCATGTGCGCACAGCCCTGCAGGAAACCCTACCGGCTGGTGCGCTGGACAACGGATGCATACTCGCGGATAACGGAACTGGATGAGGTCCCCTGCAGGGACCGCTACCTCCTCTCCACCAGGGACCTCTGCTGTTATCCCGGGTTTGGGGAGATCCTCAAAAGAAAGGTGGACGCCCTCAAGATCGAGGGCAGGATGCGCTCACCCGAATACGTGGCGGTGGTGGTCCGGGCCTACCGGAAGGCCCTTGACGCACTGGCAGAAGGGAGAGAATGGAAATCTCCCCCTGACATGGACGAGATGGCCGCGGCCTTCAACCGGGGATTTACGCGGGGGTATCTCCTCGGTGACAGGGATCACGCCCTGATGGGGAGGGAGCGGCCCGACCACCGCGGCCTCTTCCTGGGATCGGTCATTTCGTCTCCCGGGGGAGGGGGGATCCTGGTCCGGCCCTCGTCCGGCTACGTGCCGGTGGCAGGAGACGGGATACTCATTGTTGACCCCTCCGGCGGGGACCGGGTGGGGTGTGCACTGAATAAAGATGCCGTGCTCCGTGGAGACGAGCTCTTTATCCCGGGAGAGATGCAGGGCATCAGGCCCGGCTCCCGCGTCTCCCTCACCGGGAGCACGCGCCTCCCGGCGAGGCTGAAGGAGATCCTCCATACAGGTTCCCGGAGGTTCGGCATCCCGGTCGAGGTGCGTGTCAGGGTTGCCCCGGGAGAGCCCCTGGAGGCTGAAGCGTGGTGCAGGGGACCGAAGGGTCACCGGCTCCAGGTGACCTGCACCACGGGGTATATCCCCGAATCTGCGAGGAACAGCCCAACTGCCCCCGAGATCATATCCCGCCAGATGCAGAAGGCAGGGGAGACTTCCTTCCGGGTAAGAAGGGTGGACCTTGACTACCGGGGAGAGCCATTCATCCCGGTGGGCGAGCTGAACCGGCTCAGGCGGGAACTCCTCTCCACTCTCCGGCATGACTGGCTCCTGGAGTTCCACCCCTGTGACCAGGCAATTGAGGAAGCGACTTATCGGGTGCGCACCTTCGGGCGGGAGTATGCTGACCTGATCTCCCGCTGTGGCAGAAAGGATCCTGTAACCAGGAATCCGGTGCTGACAGTGTATTGCGGAACTCCTGATGAGCTCATTGCCGCCTGCGATGCCGGGTGCGATGCGGTCTGCTACGAGCCTGAAAGGGTGGATTGGAACGGATACCTGCAGGATCTGGTTGAAGGTGTGGAGTATTGCAGCACGCACCAGGTCTCATTCACCTGGAAATGGCCCCGTATTACGGGGGCCTCATTCCTTGCGGAAGCCCTGCCGCGGGTCCCCGGACTTTTCGGGGCGGGTGTGACGAGGATCATGGTGGAAGAGCCCGGGATGGCCGAGGCCATCCTCTCAAGGGAGCTGGAAATGGAGCTTCTCGGTGGCCAGGGCCTGAACATCTACAATGCCTGTGCCGCCCGGGCCTTCCACCCGCTCATTACCTGGTTCACCCTCTCCCCAGAGCTCTCCTCGGCGCAGATGGCGACCCTGATCGGCCTCTCCGCCAGGGTGTCCCCCGATATCCGGTATGAGACGGTCTGCCAGGGGAACCTGGAAACCATGGTCAGCGAGGACCGCCTCCTGACCACGCTTGCCGGGACTGTCCGGGAACGTGGAGAATGGCAGTTCGGCCTCCAGGACGAGACAGGCCGGGTCTTTCCGGTCTACGAGGACAGGGAAGGGAGGACGCATCTCCTCAATGCGGTGGAGACCACGCTCATCGACCATGTCCCTGACCTCCTGGACATGGGCTTCTCCTCCCTCGCCATAGATGCCCGTACAAGAGGACCTGTCTACGCAAAGGAGATGACCGGTCTCTACCGGGAGTGCATTGAGGCGGCATCCCGGGGAGAGCGATCCCCTGGTACCTGGAAGCGGTTCAAAGAGCGTGCCCGGAAGATGGTCAGGGGGGGGATCACCACCGGTCATTTTACCAGGGGGGTGGCCGGGTATCCGGACACAGGTGCAGAATAGGTTTTCCCCTGGTGGATCCATACCTCCTAGTGAGAGATCTCTATGGGAACGCCATTCATCCTTCTCAACCTGAAGACATACTCGGAGGGCAGCGGACAACGCGCCCATCATATCGCCGAAGCTGCCCAGCAGGTGGCTGAAGAGTCAGGGGTGGAGATCGGGATCGCCCCGAGCTACATGAACCTTCACCCCATGTCCATGCACTACTCACTTCCGGTGTACGCACAGCACGTGGACGCTGCCGGGCCCGGTGCACACACCGGCTCAGTGACCGTGGAGGGGATCAGGTCCGCAGGGGCGGTGGGTTCGCTGGTGAACCACTCGGAACGCCGCCAGACCCTCGCGGATATCGAGGCTGCAGTCACGCAACTCCGGTCGGCAGGTCTCGTCTCCGTGGTCTGCTCGAACAACGTCGCCACCAGCGCCGCTGCGGCAGCGCTGGGACCGGACTATGTGGCAATCGAGCCACCTGAGCTCATCGGGGGGACTATCTCGGTCTCGCAGGCCAATCCCGAGATCATCACAGGGACCGTCACCGCGGTGCAGAAGATCAACCCCGCTGTGAAAATCCTGACCGGGGCGGGGATACATTCCGGTGAATGCGTGAAGGTCGCAGTTGACCTGGGGACGGCCGGGGTGCTCCTGGCATCGAGCGTCGTCAAGGCAAAAGCCCCCATCAGCGTGCTGCGGGACCTGGTTTCCAGGCTCTAGCGGTCCATGATCAGGGGAATGAGGTCGTGCTTGGTGATGACCCCCCTGACTCTCCCCCCATCCATCACCAGCACCGCGTGACGATGCTGCAGTATCCGGATCACCGTCTCGATGTCCATATCATGGGGGACGGTGGGGAACCCCGACTCCATGTAATGCTTCACCTGCTCCCCCTGGGTGCGGTGCTCACTCTGGTCCTCGATCGCATTCACGATCGTTGATTCCGAGATGCATCCTACCGGGACTCCTTTCTCCAGCACCGGGACCTGGGAGATGTTGTATTTCTCCATGATGTCCACCGCCTGGGTGATCGTGTCCTCGACCCCCACGCTGATAACCGGGGTATGCATCACCGCGGTCGCGGTGGTCCGGGGCCTGGCCATGGCATTGAGCACATGAACGATCTTGGCCATGGTGCTGACCCTGGGGTCCACGCTCCCGGACTCTATCCGGGCCACCATGGACTGGCTTATACCCGCTTTCTCCGCGAGCTCGATCTGTTTCATGCCCAGGATCTCTCTCCGCGCCTTTATCTCCTCGGGGGTGGGGATATGCATCTGTGATATTACTCTGGAGCATATGTATGGATAAATGTAATGCAGAAAAGGTATACGAGAACGGAGTGGGAGGAGTAAGCCCCCTTCTGTTCGGTGCGGCATTCAGCTACGCGCCATACCCGGGCAGGCACTGAGCGGCCCATATGCCCTGTTTTGGCTTGCACCCGCAGGGATTCACCGTTTCATCGATTCCTGCCCTTACGCATCAGCGAGTCATCAGCGCCCGGTAAAAGCGCGATGCCTTGCCCCTGGGGGCTCGGTCGCATCATGGCTGGGGGCAGGCCGTGTCGTTTCTGTGCCATTGCCGTGACTCTCGCCACCCGTACTTGCATACGGCTGCGCGCTCAGCAGGTGGGGGGACTTTCCTCAGCAGCATCGTGTGCCACCGTCGGCCGCACTCTCCCTCTCCCTATATAATTGGCTGGCACATTATTTACACCTGATGGACGCGCTCACACCTGAAGAAGGAATGATAGCAGTGCAGCTGGCCCGCTCCGTGCTGGAGCATACTATCGGCGGAAAAGCTGACTCAGGCCCGCTTCTTCCCCCGATCTTCCGGGAGAAGCGGGGAGTATTCGTCACCCTGACGATGCAGGGGGATCTCCGGGGCTGCATTGGGTTTCCTCACCCACACCTGCCCCTGGAGAGGGCTATCCGGGAGGCGGTATATGCCGCGGCAAGGGAGGACCCCAGGTTTCCCCCCGTGCAGCCACGGGAGCTGCCCGCGCTGCGGATCGAGGTGACGGTCCTCACGATTCCAGAACAGATGAACGTAGCGCCGGGAGAGCGCCCGGGGGCCGTCCAGGTCGGGCGGCATGGGCTCATAGTGAGGGGATACGGGCGGAGCGGGCTCCTTCTCCCCCAGGTCCCGGTGGAATGGAAGTGGGGCAGCCGGGAGTTCCTCGATCACACCTGCATAAAGGCAGGGCTCCCTCCTGGGTGCTGGAAGGAGGAGAGGGTGGAGGTCTACACATTCGAAGGGCAGATCTTCTCCGAGCCTCTTCCGGATACCGGGTAAGAACAGTCCTCATTTACCGGGCATTATGGGAGTGGAACCAGGGTTCGGCATGCCGGGGAAACTGAGAACGTGAATCGCGGTGCACACCTGACCTTTCTTACCTCCCGGGTTTCCGTTTGGTGTTGAACAACCCGGGAAGAGAATGAAGAACGTTTTAATAGTACTTGGCGGAAGGCTTGAATAAGGGAGTCCTGCCGGATTGACGGGGAGTTTCACCCCGGAATGGTGAGGTGAGGCCCGTCCGGCTGCGCTCGCCCCGATGCAGGTCCGAACGCTCGCATCCCCAGGAATCGTTCCCTTTGCTGGCAGGGTTCCCCAGGGTTCTTGCAGGAGGGCACCGGTCATTTTGCGTCGAATGTGCCCGGTGCCGACATCCGCACGAGGCTGCACCTGCATGCTCACCGGATCGAGAGATGGAGGAGCAGACGTGAACCCAGAAGAAAGGCTGAATGTCGTCATCATCGACGATACTCTACATACCGATACTCCGCGCGGCCGGACCCTCACGCGCATCGTAAAGGGGCTCGCCGACTATCAGATCGCAGCCACGACGATCGCGTCGATCGAGGATGCGAGGTCGGCGTATGCACACCTGCCCGGGGCCGATTGCATCATGGTGAACTGGAACCTCGGCGGTACCGGCTCGAAGGACCACAACGATGCACGAAGACTGATCGATGAGATCAGGAAGCGCAACGAGGATATTCCCATCTTCGTGTTCGCAGAACCGGTATCCGGGACCACCGCCTCAATGAACGTCGATGTCATCCGCGAGGTCAACGAGTTCGTCAACATCATGGACGATACCCCCGAGTTCATCGCAGGGAGGATCACGGCCGCCGCACACCGGTACAAAGAGAGCCTCCTCCCCCCCTTCTTCGGTGCGATGGTGAAGTTCTCGAGGGACTTCGAGTACTCCTGGCATACGCCCGGCCACGCGGGAGGGACGGCCTTCAGGAAGTCTCCTGCAGGGCGCCTCTTCTTCAATTTCTTCGGCGAGCAGCTCTTCCGGTCCGATCTCTCGATCTCTGTCGGCGAGCTCGGGTCGCTCCTCGACCACTCGGGGCCGCTCGGGGAGGCCGAGCGGTACGCGGCGAAGGTCTTCGGGGCGGACCAGACCTATTTCGTGACAAACGGGACCTCCACCGCGAACAAGATCGTCTTCTTCGGCCGGGTCACAAAGGACGATATCGTTCTCGTGGACAGGAACTGCCATAAGTCGGCCGAGCACGCGCTCACGATGACCCACTCCATCGCGGTATTCATGGTCCCTACAAGAAACCGCTACGGGATCATCGGGCCCATCCCCCCTGCGGAGATGACACCTGCGGCGATACGCTCAAAGATCGCGGCCTGCCCCTTCGTGAGTGGTCCGGAAACCGCTGCACCCGTTCATGCTATCATCACGAATTCGACCTACGACGGCCTCTGCTACCACGCCGCCCAGGTCGAGGGACTGCTCGGAAAGAGCGTGGACAGCATACACTTCGACGAGGCATGGTACGGCTACGCCCGGTTCAATTCCCTGTACCGGGACCGTTTCGCGATGCGAGACGACGCCAGGCACCCCGACGGTCCGACGGTGTTTGCCACCCAGTCAACCCACAAGCTCCTCGCGGCACTCTCGCAGGCGTCTATGATCCATGTCCGGAACGGGCGCATCCCGGTCGAACACGCCCGGTTCAACGAGGGGTTCATGATGCACAGTTCGACGTCCCCCCTCTATCCCATCATGGCGTCCCTCGATGTCTCGTCGAAGATGATGGAGGGTTCCGCAGGCAGGGTCCTCACCACCGAGTCTATCGAGGAGGCGATCAGGTTCCGCCTCACCATGGCGCAGATACACAGGGAGATCTCGAAGGCCGGCAAGCAGAAAGACTGGTGGTTCGGGATGTGGCAGCCTGACACGGTGATCGATCCGAAGGCGAAAAAGAAGATCCCGTTCGCCGACGCCTCGCTCGAGACGCTCCGTGACAACCCTTCCGCGTGGGTCCTGCACCCGGGCGAGGGCTGGCACGGGTTTTCCGGGATCCCCGACAACTACTGCATGCTCGACCCCATCAAGGTCACGGTGGTCATGCCCGGTGTCAAGGAAGACGGCACTCTTGCCACATGGGGGATACCGGCGGCAGTGGTCGTCAAATTCCTCGATACGAGAGGGATCGTGAACGAGAAATCCGGTGATTACATCATCCTCTTCCTCTTCTCCATGGGAAACACGAAAGGAAAATGGGGCACGCTCATCACGGAGCTCTTCGAGTTCAAACGCCACTACGATGAGAAGACACCCCTGGAAGAGATCTTCCCTGATCTCACGAATGCATACCCCGACAGGTACGGCGGGATGACTCTGCAGAGCCTCACGGACGAGATGCACTCCTACAAGCGAGAACACCGGATGTGTGCACTCCTCCAGGAAGCCTTCTCTCTCCTCCCGGAACCGGCGATCACCTATGCGGATGCATACAAGAGGCTGGTCAGGGGTGAAGTGGAGCAGGTACCCGTTGCAGAGGCCGGTGACCGGATTGTTGCCACCGGTATCTACCCCTACCCGCCGGGGATACCCCTCCTCGCCCCGGGCGAACGGACAGGCCCGCTGGATGGCCCGGTGCTCCAGTACCTGAAATCTTTGCAGGACTTCGATATCCGGTTCCCGGGGTTCGAGCACGACACCCATGGGGTCGAAAATGTCAAAGGAGAATACAGGATATACTGCATCAGGGAGGGGAGACCCGGTGAGTGACGAGAGTGCCGTATCTTCGCGCACCGGCATGACCCCTCCAAAGGTGCTTGGAATCTTTGCACTGGCGATGATAAACGTCGCCGCCGTGCTCTCTATCCGGAATTTCCCCTCTATGGCAGAGTTCGGCTGGTCATGTATCGGGTGGTATATCCTCGGCACAGTCCTCTTCCTGATCCCACTCTCTCTTGCGGGTGCAGAACTGGCAACCATGCTGGCCGACAGGGGAGGGGGCGTGTACGCCTGGTGTAAAGAGGCATTCGGTGAGAAAGGAGGATTCACCGCGATTTTCTGCGAGTGGTCAAACAACCTGGTCTGGTTCCCGACAGTACTCGCATTCATTGCATCCACCCTCGCGTTTGCACTCTCTCCGTCCCTTGGCACCAACTCGCTTTACCTGTTTGCAGTAATGATGATCGCCTTCTGGGGTACCACGGCGATCGCATACTTTGGTGAGGACATCTCGACGAAATTCCAGAATATCGGGGTCATCCTCGGGAGCATTATCCCCTCGATCCTGATCATCGGGCTCGGCGTCTGGTGGTTTGTATCCGGCGCGACGATCGTCCTCCCCCCCTTCTCTCCCGGGCAGGTCGTCCCTGTCATCAACATGTCCACCCTGCCGTTCTTTGCCACGGTGATCCTGCTCTTTGCAGGCATGGAGATGGCCGGCTTTCATGCACTGGAGACCCGGAACCCGAGTACTGACTACCCGAAGGCCATGGCACTGTCGGCACTTATCATCTTCGGGTGCACGGTGCTTGCAACCCTTGCCATCGCCTTTGTCATCCCCGCAAAGGACCTCAGCCTTGCATCGGGGGTGATGCAGGCAATCCAGTACTTCTTCAGTGCAGCCCATATACCCGGGGCAGTCGCCCCCATGGCAGTCCTGATCACGATCGGCGGGGTTGTCTCCCTCGCCGCCTGGCTGATCGGGCCTGCAAAAGGCCTTGGGGTAGTCGCAGAGGAGGGAAACCTCCCCCCTCTCTTCAACCGCACGAACAAGTACGGGTCACCGGTCGCGGTGCTCCTTATCCAGGCCCTTATCGGGACTTTTGTGTCATTGCTCTACGTCTTCCTGCCATCGGTCAATCAGGCCTACTGGATCCTCTCCGCGATCACGGTCGAGCTGCTCTGCATCGTGTATCTCCTGGTCTTTGCATCCCTCATCAAACTCAGATACAGCAGACCAGACGCACCACGGCCGTTCCGGATCCCGGGAGGGACGGCCGGCATCTGGATCATCGGCGGCATGGGGGCCGCGGGGGTCATCTTCTCTTTCATCGTCGGGCTCATGCCGACCGGAGACTTCTCCGCTGATGAGATAATTGCGTATGTGGGGGGGATACTGATTGGCACGTTCCTCCTCGCGGTTCCGCCGCTCATCTTCCTCAAAATCAAGAAACCAGGCTGGATCGGGGCCGGGTCATCGAAGGAGGAGTCACCATGATTCATCATGTATTCAGGGGGTGGCTGAAATGACCAGGGGCGATACCGGGATGGTGGCAGTACTGGTGGTGCTGTTCATGACAGTCCTCCTCCCTGTCGGATGGATACTCATCGCCTTCCCTGCTGAGCCTTATCATGTCCTGTCCGGGGAACCTGTAAGGCATGCGGCAGAGGCGTCGGGTGTGAGGCTGGCACATGTGACCAATATCACCTGGCAGCTCCCGGGTGCGATGGGAGGGAAGTCATATCTCCTGGAAGACGCGGAAGGCCACACGCTTGTGATCCAGACGCAGACATTTGAAACGGCCGAATCAAGAGATGCCGCAGTCGTGACATTTTCGGCGCAGTCGGTCGGGAAAGGGAGAACGATCGGGAGACTTATGGTGATCGGACACCAGATCATCCATATCGGGCCCGATCCGGGAGGAATTTTCGCACGGCTCGCTCCTGAACTCAGAAAGATGAGGAGTGCCGGTTGAGACGCGGAGCCTCTGCGCTCTCCGGGCACCCCTCAACCTCCCTGTTTTCACTCATCTTCACTCTCCTCCGGCCCCCGGATCAGTCGATCAGGCATACCTTATTGCCTCACTGTAACCCAATTAGTGCAGAAATCCCGGGGATTCACCATGCCCATCACGTTCGAGGTCTTTGAGAAGGATATTGCCGGGCGGCTGGGACGGCTGAAGGCAGGGGACCGGACCCTCCGCACCCCGGCACTCCTCCCTGTGATAAACCCGCACCTGCAGCCGGTGACTCCGGAAGAGATGCAGGCACTTGGGGTGGAAGGCCTGATCACCAACGCCTATATCTTCTCCAGGAGCAGGGAGTTCCGGGAGAAGGCACTCTCGCAAGGGTTGCACGAAGTGCTTGGTTTTGATGGCCTGATCATGACAGACTCAGGCTCCTTTCAGCTCTCGGTCTACGGCGAGGTGGAGATCAGCAACCTTGAGACACTCGAGTTCCAGCAGGCCATCGGGAGCGATATATTCGTCCCGCTGGACATCCCCACCCCCCCGGACGCCGACCGGCCCCGGGCAGAGAAGGAACTTGCGATCACCATGGCCCGCCTCAGGGAGGCAAAGGAGGTCCTGGGCCCGGATGCCCCCCTTGCAGGCCCGGTGCAGGGCGGGAGTTACCCGGATCTGCGGGAGAAGGCGGGTCGCGAGGTCGGTGATCTGGGCTTTGCTTTCTGTCCCATAGGTGCGGTGGTCCCGCTCATGGAGTCCTACCGCTACCAGGAACTCGTCGGGGTGGTGATGGCAGCAAAGGGGGGCATTCCCGTCTCTTCCTGCGTGCACCTCTTCGGGGCCGGACATCCGGCAATGTTCGCGTTCGCGGTGGCAATGGGGTGCGACATCTTTGACTCGGCTGCCTATGCCCTGTATGCCAAGGAGGGGAGGTATCTTACCCCCTCGGGGAGTGCGAAAGTCCAGGAGCTCCATGAACTCCCCTGCCCCTGCCAGGTCTGCCGTACCCACTCGGCAGGAGATCTGAAGACGTCCCCGGAACGCGACCGTCTCCTGGCCCTCCATAACCTGCACGTGAGCCTGGCTGAGATGGCCAGGATCCGGCAGGCCATCCAGGACGGGGTACTCTGGGAACTGGTCGACGAGCGGTGCAGGAGCCACCCACTCCTCCTGAAGGGGTACCGGGCCCTTCTGCGACATGCCGGTACCCTGGAACGCTCCGATCGGGTGAGCAAACGGAGGTTCTTTTACCGGGGTACCGAGAGCTCTTCCAGGACCGAGGTGATACGCTACCAGGCGCTCCTCGATCGGTTGGCCCTCCCTCCGCGTGTGCTCGTCGCGATGGACAGGACCGAGGGGACTGGATTTGACCTGGTCCTCCCCTTCAGACCCCCATTCGGCCCCTATCCCCAGGAACTCCAGGAGACATTCCCGATAGGCCAGAGCGAGATCCCGGACTGGGACGAGGATATGGTGACCAGCGGGTGCCGCGGGATACGCCGCCTTATCGAGACCCACCCCCGGTGCACGGTTGCCATCTCCTGTCCCCCGGAGTGGAGGTGTGTGGTGGAGCGGGAGGTCCCGGGAGCCGAGGTGATCCCGTGAGTGTCGTGGAGGTGAAGAGGCGGGATGGACTGGCCAGGGTCTCCACCCTCTCCCTTGAGGGGGAGACCTATCCCCTTCCAGATATCCTGGACGTCGGGACACTCTTTCCAGGGCTTATGGACTCCCGGATGGAAAATGTCCCGCTGGGCGCAGATCCCTATTTCACGGCGCGATACCTGCCAAAAGGCAGCAGTCAGCCATTCTGGGCCCACCCGTCAGAGGAGGGGGCTGCCGTGTCAGGTGCGTGTGTGATGGTCCCCTGCTGGCATACCGCACTCGCCCATCCGAGGAGCTACGTGGACTGGCTGGTCCGGCTGAAGACTGCACTCCCCCCGGATACGGCCTGGTATACACCCGCCACTGCGCTCCCCTCCAACGTGGCAATCCTCTGTTATACAGGATTCGATATGTTCGACTTCACCGCGGTGGATCTGAAATCTTCCCAGGGTATATTCTGTCTCCCCGAAGGTGATGTATCCCGGGAATGGCAAAAGAAGGGGATCTGCTCCTGCCCCGGCTGTCAAATAGGCGACCTGCGGGATCATAACCGAAATGCCCTCCTCCGTGAACTGGCCCTGGTAAAGGGGTATATTGCAGATTCACGGTTGAGGGACCTGGTGGAGAGCCGCTGCCGGATGGATGCGTCCCAGGTGGCCATCCTGCGGCACCTCGACCAGCGCCTCGAGTTCATTGAATCCGCGGTCCCTGTCTCAAGACCGGGACCGCTCCTCGCCACCACAGGGGAAGTGCTCCACAGGGTTGAGGTGACCCGGTTTGCGGAGCGGGTGGTGCAACGGTACCAGCCACCTCGCGCGGACGTGGCGGTCCTGCTCCCATGCTCGGCACGAAAGCCGTATTCCACTTCGCAGAGCCACCGCAGGTTCAGGCAGGCCATTGCGGGCCGGGCGCTCGAGCTGATCGTCACCTCGCCGCTGGGGCTGGTCCCCCGGGAACTTGAGCTTGTCTATCCCGCTGCCCATTACGATGTCCCGGTCACGGGATACTGGGACGCGGAAGAGAAGGAGTTCGTGGCCGGTATCATCTCCGGGTTCCTGAAGAAGCACCGCTTCAGGCGGGTCCTCGCCCACCTGGAGGGGGGGGCGCTCGAGGCGGCAGAGACCGCCGCGGGCAGGGCAGGCGTGGAACTTCTCGTTACCTGCAACGGGAGGCCCACGTCACAGGACTCGCTCTCACACCTTGAGAGTGCCCTCTCGGGTGAAGGAAAGGTCCGGCATGATACCATCCGGGGGACGGGGACCTGGCAGTTTGACCAGGTCATAGACACCAGGAGACTGGCAATCAAGGGTCGTTACCCCGAGATCAGGGCATTTGTTGGGAGGAACCCTGCATTCTCCATCGATGAAGCAACAGGTCTCCTTCGCCCAACGTTCGAGGGGTGGGCGATGATTCCCGAGGGATACCGGGTCACCATCGATGAGTTCATTCCCACCGGGGATATACTGGCGCCGGGAGTCGTGGATGCCGATCCGCGCATCAGGGAGGGTGACGAGGTGCTGGTGAAAGGATCACGAGCTATCGCGACCGGAAGGGCCGCTATGCCGGCCGGAGAGATGCTGCGGTCAGGGAGAGGGGTAGCGGTGAAAGTGCGTAAGGTAAAGAGACTCACGCGCGAACATATGTAACACAGCCATCTCATTGGCATTCTCGGAGTGAAATGATTGTACCGGGTGAACGAGGCCGGGCAGCTGGCCGATAAGATCTTCCAATTGTGGGTGGAGGCCCCCCACGTGGCCCGGCATGCCCTTCCGGGACAGTTCATGGTGATCCGTATCGATGAACACGGAGAACGGGTCCCCCTGACCGTCTCTGCAGTGGACGGGGACCTGGTCCGGATCATATTCATGGCGGTTGGGAAGACCACCCACCAGCTCTCCACACTGAAGGCAGGGGACTTCATCCGTGACGTGGCAGGGCCTCTCGGGAGGCCGAGCGAGATCCGGAGTTACGGTACCTGCGTGGTGGTCGGCGGCGGAGCCGGGATCGCGAGCTGCCCCATCATCGCCAGGGCTGCAAGGGAGGCCGGGAACCATGTCATCGGGATCATCGGGGCGCGAAATGCCGGTTTTCTTATCCTTGAGGATGAGATGCGCGAGGCCTGCCATGAACTCCTCGTTGCTACGGACGACGGGAGCCGTGGATTCCACGGGTTTGCTGCCGATGTGCTGAAGAAGGTGATCGGAGACCAGAAGGTCGACTGCGTCTGGATCATCGGCCCTGCCATCATGATGAAAGTGACCTCCGGAGTGACCCGCCCGCACAAGATCAGGACCTTCGTCTCCCTGAACCCCATTATGGTGGACGGCACCGGGATGTGCGGCTCCTGCCGGGTCATGGTCGGTGGGGAGACGAAGTTCGCCTGCGTTGACGGCCCCGAGTTCGATGCGCATCTGGTCGACTTCGACCTCCTGATGCAGCGGCAGCGTACCTATTTTGATGAAGAGAAGACAGCCCTCGAACGGTACCACGAGCACACCTGCCGGTGCGGGGAGGGCGGTCACCATGGGTGAACGGCCGGTTACGGAACGGATCCATGACTTTTTGGAGGTGGACTGCGGCCTCTCGCCCGAGGAGGCGGTCGCCGAGGCGGAACGGTGCCTCCAGTGCAAGAAACCATCGTGCGTGAAGGGGTGCCCTGTGGAGATCGATATCCCGGCGTTCATCGCCAGCATCGCCGAAGGGAACTTCTCCGGCGCTGCGCGGATCATCAAGGAGAACAACCTCCTCCCGGCAATCTGCGGGCGGGTCTGCCCCCAGGAGGTCCAGTGCGAGGGGGAGTGCGTCCTTGGTGTGAAGGAGACCCCTGTCCGCATCGGGGACCTGGAGCGGTTTGTAGCCGACCGCGAACGAAGGCAGGGCCTCGCCATACCCCCTGTGGCGGAACCGACCGGGAAACGGGTCGCCGTGGTGGGATCAGGGCCGGCAGGGCTGACCGCGGCCGCCGAGCTGGCACGCGCTGGCCACACGGTGACGGTCTTTGAATCCCTCCACGAACCGGGTGGCGTCCTGATGTACGGCATCCCGGCGTTCAGGCTCCCAAAAGACATTGTTCAGGCCGAAATAGACCAGCTCCGGAAAATGGGCGTCGAGATCCGCACCAACCACCTGGCCGGGGCGAGTGTTCCGGTCTCCGATCTCCTCGCATACGATGCAGTCTTTGTCGGGACCGGGGCCGGGCTCCCGTTCTTCATGAAGATCCCCGGCGAGCAGCTGAACGGGGTCTATTCGGCAAACGAGTTCCTGACCAGGGTCAACCTGATGCATGCCGACCGGTTCCCGGAGTACGACACCCCTGTCCGGCATGCTGGCCGCGTGGTGGTGGTCGGAGGGGGGAACGTGGCCATGGACGCGGCCCGGGTGGCCCGCCGTCTCGGCGCCCGGGTGACACTCGTGTACCGGAGGAGAGAGGAGGACCTCCCTGCCCGCCGGGCCGAGGTGATCCGGGCGAAGGAGGAGGGAGTCTGGTTTGAGCTCTGCGCAAACCCGGTCCGGATCATCGGGGATAAGTGCGTGACCGGGGTCGAGTGTGTCCGGATGGACATGTGCGACCTGGATGAATCAGGCCGGCCGGAACCGAGCCCCGTCAAAGGGAGCAACTTCGTGATCGACGCCGACATGTGCATCCAGGCGATCGGCCAGGGGCCGAATCCCCTCCTGATACGGAAGCTGGACGGGATCAGCTATGGGAGAAAGGGCAATGTCATCGTTGACGAGGAGGGGAAGAGTAACCTCGAACGGGTGTATGCCGCCGGTGACGTGGCCACCGGTGCAGCGACGGTCATCCTCGCGATGGGCGGGGCAAAGAAGGCTGCGAGGGCAATCGACCGGATGCTGCGGGAACAGTAACGGTGTGTTGCTTCACTTTTTTTTCACACCCTCTCTCAGAATGAAACATACATGAGACTGTCGGGTCACATGCCCCACTGATGAAAACCGCGGATGCGGTTTTCATACCAAACATACATGAGACTGTCGGGTCACATACCCCACTGATGAAAACCGCGGATGCGGTTTTCATACCAAAACGATTGACATGATCCGGATAAATCCGCCAAGAGCCATTTTCTTTCAGTAAATCGCCTGGTGAAAGAAATGCATCAAAGCCGTCCCCCCTTATTCATCTCATCGTTTTTATCAACCACCACCCAGGTGATCTCCATGGCGTTCATGGGCCTCACCTTGCCGGTGTTATTCCCGCTCATCGGGGCGATCATTGCACTGGTTCATATCCGGTGGAAACACCATGCCAGTGCGAAGGGGTTTAAGTCATTCCTTATGCGGCAGCTCACAATCGGCCTCGGTATCGGTGATAAATACGTGGGATTCAGGCAGTGTGTCTTTCCCGACCAGGTCGCTGCACGCATTGGCAGACCTCCCTGAAGCCCATTCCAGAATGAGAGTGGAATGGAGGCCTTCCCGATCGGTATTGTCGGGCACCTCTCCTGGTAATTCCGATCGGCGGGATTCTGGAGTGCGACAGCAATAGCGTCCGGTAGATTCTCCATCGGGGCAGGTCCCGGGCATGTCTGTGAAGTAGTCGTCCACGGGGACGTGTCGGTCAACAATGCCGGCCCCGTCATGTATATGGCTATTCTCTACCCTGTATCCCTGGGGATACTCCACTTCTGGTATCACCGGGAGAGTAGTCCATTCCGATCACGCGGATGAACTGCATACGAGGCTATCTTGAAAAATTGTCCCTATCCCGATGGCTCACAGGTCTGATCTCAATTGGCGACCTGAGTGTTGTGATGCATGAATGGGAAGGAAAAAGTGTGCGAGGTTTTTCATTTCCCCATGAGTGGGATATTGCACTCCGGGCATGTCTGGCTCCGGCAGGGAATTCCACGTGTTTTTGGGTACTCTTTTTTGCATTTTGGACAGATGCATGCCTCTGGGGCTACTCCCCGCCGCTGCATCCCCATTCCTGGACCTCCATTCGGCATTGTGTTCACCACGGATGAAGGGTGTGCGGGTGATTACGTTAAACCGTGGGAATGAGGCAAGGCATTGGTGATCAGGGGAGGAGGAGAAAGGCAGGTCAGAGCATGATGATCCTGTCCATCAGAATGGTCCTGGTACAAAGGGCACCATTTCATCATGAGGAATAACGGGGACGAATGTCATATCGAGAACTAGGGAGTCGATTCGCTCTTTTCTTTCTGAATGAACATTTTTAGGGGCAGTCCCGCTCTCATTCCCCCGCATACCGTCCGAGCATCGCCTCGTACACCTTCGCCGCATTCTCAAGCGACTCGATGGTGACGTGCTCGTCGATGGCATGGAGGGTCCGGATCTCCCCGGGCCCGTACTCGACGACTGAAAAGCCCTCGTGCCGCAGGTATCGTGCGTCGCTCGCTGCCCACTGGACGATTGGCCGGGAGGGTTGATGATGGACCTTTACAATCTCTTCCAGGAGGCGGGTGACCAGCGGCGAGTCCGGGGGCGTGATGCTTGGATCGGACATATTGGTCACCGATATCTCCGCCCGCGGCGCATGGCTCCTTATCTCATCGAGGAGGTCCGGCAGGCTGCATCCCCACGGGACACGGAGATCGAGTTCCAGGCTGCATTGCTGGGCAACGATGTTAGCTTTCTCCCCTCCCTCTATCTTTCCCGGGTTGAACATCACGTGGGTAAGGACCGTCCTTGTTTCCTCCATGCCAAATATCTCTCCGAGAATCTCCGATGACTCGCGTATGATTCCGGCGAGTGAAGGTTCGCCGGGAAGGTATTCGCGTGTATGCAGCACCTTGATGTACTCCAGGAATGAGAAGGCCTCCATCACAGCGCTCACCCCCCTTGCAGGGTACAGCGAACCATGTGCAGGCTCTCCCCGGAACATGCAGCAGAGGCGCATCAGGCCTTTCTGCCCCACGTTCGGGGAGAGCGCCGGTGTCGGTTCGGCCACGATGGTATCGCAGGGGACGAGGCACTTTTGGGCGAGGAGTCGCTGTATCCCGTAGGTCCCGCTGGTCTCCTCGTCGCAGACAAAAGCCAGGTCTGCGGGCAGTTCCCGGCCGGAATCTATGAACTTTCTGCAGGCCCAGAGAAGCGATGCGCAACCGCCTTTCATATCGGTCGCACCCCTCCCCCAGACTCTCCCGTCGCTGATCTCTCCTCCCCACGGGTCATATGTCCACCCGTCAGGGAGTGCAGGGACCACGTCGACATGGCCACAGAAGAGGAGCCTGCCTCCGGGAGTCTTCGAAACGAGGTTATGCCTGCCCCCCTCACACCTTACCACTCCTGTGTTCAGGCCGAGATCATCGGTGAAACACTGTATGTATTCGATGATCTCCCGGGTATCTCCCGGGGGATTTTCACTCCGGATCCGCACCAGATCGGCGCAGAGGTCGGCGATGTGCATGGAGGCAGGGCGATGGATCAGGCCTTTGTCCTGAATTCCTCAAACAGATTTGCGAGCGAAGCGTCACTGTACAGGCTTTTTAAGAATTCGGCACTGAAGAACTCCTCGATAAGGGAGCGATAGACGTGGGGGCGGATTGGGTCCTTGCTGTCCCGGTTAAACACTACCCGGAAACTCAAGTAACGCGCCTCGTCATCATCGTTGTATACTCTCCTCCAGAGGGTAGGGAGCGCTTCGAACCGATCGGGGTGTTCCTTCTTCAGCCAGTTGATGAACGCCGGAAATTTTGGGCGATCACCAAGCTTCTCCTGGTCAACCCTGCACCGCAGGTATTCACCTGCCATCATCACCCGGGGCGACTTGTAGTGGTAAGCCATGAGACTGACGGTATAATCGATGTGGGCGAGGGCATCCATGTAATAGAATGCAAGCACAGGATGCCACATGGTCTCATCCTGCAGGATAAGGGACTTCTCATACAGGTGCTCGAGCACATGCACATATTCACTGTCCGAACTCATGGTGAAGTTTCAGACTTCAGGCAGTAAATATATTCCGGAAATGGCACATTTTCCAATTTTAACCAAAATACAAAAGGAAAAAAATCTTTTTACCGGAAATAAGGGGCTCTCCTCTTTACCGCCTCATGGAAGAGCGCCTCCAGTTCCTCGCCATATTTCCCACGTATATCGACGTGATTATCGGTCCGAAGGAGACAGGGCTTCAGTTTTCCGTCCGAAGTGACCCGGAGGCGGTTGCAGTAGGCGCAGAACTCGGTGTTGTGCAAAGGCCGCACCACCTCCACCTCTGCCCCGTCTATGCAGTACTTCTTGCGGTGGTGCATGCGCCGGGTGAGGATCTCCTGAGAATTGCTGGCCAGCCTGGCCTCCAGGTCACGAAGCTCACTGTGATGGGTACAGTCCCTGAACTCCATCAGTTCAATCACCTGGAGGATGAGGTCACGGTTCCCCCGCACGAACCGGATGAAGTCATCCACCTCCTGGTCGTTGATACCCTTCAGGAGGACCATGTTCAGTTTGATAGGGGTGAGATGTGCATCAATGGAGGCGTCGATTCCTGCCAGCACCTCGTCGAGGCAGTCAGACCCCGTGATCTTCTGGTAGGTGGCATGGTTCAGGCTGTCCAGGCTCACGTTCACCCGGGAGAGGCCGGCATCCGCGAGGTCCTGGGCTATATCTGCAAGGAGCGTCCCGTTGGTGGTCATTGAGCACTCCATGCTGTCGGGAACGGCACGGATGATTCCGGGGAGATCGGCCCGGAGGCATGGTTCGCCCCCCGTGAACTTCACGCTTCTAATTTCGAACTTGGCCGCGACCCGCATGATCTCGGTCAGTTCTTCAAGGGAGAGAGGGGACTTTGGCTGATCCTCCCCCTCGGCATGGCAGTAGATGCAACGGAGGTTGCATGCCGGTGTCAGACTTATCCGGAGGTTGCTGACCGGGCGGTTATATGGATCCTTCAGCCTCATTCCTGCACCCCACGAAATTCCTGGCGATGATGTAGATCTCACTGCTCCCTTTCCGGGAGGCCTGGCTCCGGTACGTCTTCACCGAGAGGAAATACTGCCGCACGTCCTCGAGGAGAGAGGAAAAGTCCTCTCCCTGGAATGATTTCATCAGGAGGTTTCCGCCTGGCTTCAGCACTTCACACGCAAAGGCGAGCACCTCCTCACCAAGGCCGATTGCCCTGGCCTGGTCGTAGCTGCGATGGCCTGACAGTTTGGGTGCAGCGTCAGAGATGACCACATTGACGGTTCCCATAAGGGATCTCACCTCCTGGCGGAGCTCCCGGCTGGTGAGGTCAGCGGAAAGGGTAGTCACGCCTTCGAGTGGGGCAATGGGGGAGAGATCAATCCCCACTATCTTTCCTTCAGTAAGGCCCCTGGCCACCTGGAGCCAGCTCCCCGGAGCGGCACCAAGGTCCAGGACATTATCGGTATCCCGGATCAGGTGATAGCGCTCCTGGATCTCCCGCAGTTTATACGCGGCCCTTGAGCGGTATCCCTCACGTACAGCCCGAAGATATGTGCGATCTCTTCCCCATTGTGAACCCATAGCAATAATCCACCGTCGAAATACCGGAAATATGGAATGAAATCAGATATCATTAAAAAGTTGATGGCATAGTTTATAATAGAATATATACGGGGTGTACGATGTTAAAAGCAACGATTGATGCAGATATTCTCAAAGAGTCCATCGACGCCATCTCAGCCCTGGTCACAGAATGCCGGCTCCACACCGACGAGAACGGGCTCTCAACCCGTGCCGTCGACACCGCCAACGTGGCCATGGTCTCCCTCACTCTGAAGAAAGAAGCGTTTTCCGCTTTTGAATCCACAAAGAACGAGATAGGGCTGGATATTGCCAAGATGAAGAACATCTTCGGGATGATGGGAAAGAATGATATCATCAGCCTGGAACTCCCCGAGGACGGGCACAAGCTCATGGTCAGTTTCGAGGGGTACCGGTACTCCATCACCCTGCTTGACCCGAATACCATCAGGAAAGACCCGAACCCGCCAAATATTGATCTCCCCGGGAAGGTAGTCCTCGCGGGGAATGACCTCAACAACTCCATCAAGGCTGCGGCAGTGGTATCTGACAAGATTGCACTCGGGATCGACCCTGCCCAGCAGCTCTTCTTCATGGCAGCGGAGGGGGATACAGATCACATCAGGAGGGAGTTTGGGAAGAGCGAGGTCAACTTCCTCAACGGAATGGAGGCGAGGTCCCTCTTCTCTCTCGATTACTTAAAAGACATGGGTAAAGTGATGAGCAGGGCAGAGGAGGTGGAAGTCTCGCTCGGCATCGATCACCCGGCAAAATTTGCATTCTACATCGCCGGTGGAAACGGGTATGTGGAGTACCTGCTTGCACCCCGCATTGAGGCAGATTGATGAGGATCTCCCTTGAAACGAGAGATTTTGCCAAATACCCTTTTTTAAAAGAATCGCAGCAGTTCATGCTGCAGAACCATGAATCCGTGGATCGTTTTCTCCAGTCCAGCCCGGGAAAAGTCGCCATCAGGTATGCGGTGGAGCGTGTCCAGCGCGCGCTCTCCTCAACAGGACAGCCGATGGAAGTGGAGAGTATTCCCCTGCCCTCGGACAACCTGGGAATCAGGCTGGAGGTGTCGTCCTATGCACTCTCCCGGGTGCTGGTCTCCTGCGGGAAAGAACGTGCACTGATAGACCGTCTTACCCGGTATGAGGCGCAGCGGGCATATGCGTTCCTGGAGGCTGACGACGAGGCCAGGAGGGATTATGTGGCGTCCCAGGTCGGGTTCTCGCTCGCACACGCGTCTCTTCCGGTCAGCCGCTACGTTGAGGTCACGGCAGGGATGAAGGAAGAGCGCTGGAGGCTGGTGAACAGGGAGGTGCAGGAAGGGCGGGTTACGATTGAGCCACTTGAAGCAGAGGAACTGTTAAAGGAACAGATCCGCGTGACTCTTCTGTCACAACTGCCCCTGGAGGTGCCCCAATCCCTCTGCAGCGAGCTTGTCCCGTATGTCACTCATATACAGGATGCCTTCCAGCAGAAGATGCTCGAGGACTTCGGAGAGGTCGATGAGTCATGTTTCCCCCCCTGCATGCAGGCGATCACAGCTGCACTCTCGGGTGGTATGAACATCACGCACTCCGGCCGCTTTGCCCTCACCGCGTTCCTGCACAATATCGGGATGGACAGCACCCAGATAATCGAACTCTACTGCAGGGCTCCGGATTTCGATGTCAGCAAGACCCAGTACCAGGTAGAGCATATTTCAGGCCGGGGAGGTACGGGAACCGAGTACACTGCGCCGTCATGCGCAGCGATGAGGACTCTCGGGCTCTGTGTCAGGCCGGACGCATCCTGCGAGAGGGTGAACCACCCCCTCAACTACTACAGGAGCCGGAAGAAAGGGAAGAAACCTGGGCCTAACTGATGGCCTTGTTGATGTAAAAACCCGCCCCGCTCATGGTGAGAATGAAGATAAAGATTGCCAGCAGGTAGGCAATCCCGGGTTCCATGAACGTGGGGAGCACCAGGAGAAAGACCAGGAGGACAATAAAACCCGCCACTGCAGAGAGGATATCAAGCACCCGTGCATCCATATCCAACATGTTCTCCGTCCCTGATGATATCCTTATCTTCTCCCTGTCGGTTCCCGGCATCTCTCTCCTGGAAGGAAGGTACATAGCCCCGGGGGATGCATGGTATCATGGGAATAATATGACGGATGAGGTTCGGGAAGGGGTGCTGCGCGAACTGCAGGAGGGGGTGCGAAAGCTCTCTCTCTCTATGGACGCCCGGCTGATACCAGAGGTGGGGTCAAACATCGCGTATGCGCTCCCTGGGGCGCGGGGCCCCGAGCAGGTGGCAGCGGTGGAAGGGCGCATGGTGCGACTCGGCAGGACTGTCCATCCCGTTGGGCCGGTCATATTCGGGGCCAGTGACCACGTGGCCCGGATTGTGCTCACTGCAATGCGGTTCGATCCCCTGGTAAGGTGCGCCGCGAACATCCGTTATTCAGCGGAGTCTGTCCGGACACTGGAGGAGATGCTCTTCGAGGTATGCTCATTCGACCGATCCGCGGAGCCCCCCGGGGTGAAGACCATGGACTGGGGGGTGGCGTCCTGCTGTAAAGAGGGCGTTCCTGATGTGATCTTTGACCTCGGTGCGGTGGGAAAAGAGCCCATGATCAGGCTGCTCGGGGAGAACCCGGATGCCGTGGTAAAAAACATTCTTAAAGTCTCGGCACGAATGAATAAAGAATAAAACAGAGGAATGACCACATGGGAATCAAACCCACCTACATCAAGGCTATAGGACTGGAGCTGCTGAACTATCACGGTTCCCGCTTCGCCAACAATTTCGATGAGAACAAGGCGACCATCACTGAAGTCACAAATATCGAGAGCAAACGGGTGAGGAACCGGGTTGCCGGGTATATCACCAGAAAGGTAAATACCAAAAGACGCTGAATACCTCTCTCGTATGTTCGAGGGAGTTATTCCGGCAATCGTTACTCCTTTTCTGCGAAATTCCACCAGGGACGTGGATATCGAAGGTCTTCGGTCGAATATTGAGTTCCTCCTGGCCCATGGCGTGCACGGGATAGTGCCCTGTGGTTCCACGGGGGAATCGGCGACGCTCACCTTCGAGGAGCATGAAAAGGTCATTGAAGTTGCCATTGACGTGGCGGACGGGAGCGTGCCCGTCATCGCCGGTACCGGGTCCAACAACACCGCAGAAGCGATTCGCCTCACCACTGCGGCCAGGGACATGGGCGCCGACGGGGTGCTGGTCATCAGCCCCTACTACAACAAGCCCAACAGGTCCGGCCTGGTGAAGCATTACACTGCCCTTGCAGATCTCGACATCCCGGTGATCATGTACAATGTACCTGGCAGGACCGGACAAAACCTGGCCCCGGACCTGGTGACGGAGCTTGCGGGCCACCCAAATATTGTCGCCATCAAGGAGGCCAGCGGGGACATCGGGCAGATCTCCCGGATCCTCGAAGGTACACTTGATGAGGACTTCCAGGTGATCTCAGGGGATGATGGTATCACCCTTCCAATCCTGGCCCTCGGCGGGGCAGGGGTCATCTCGGTGGCGGCGAACGTGGAGCCTGCACGGATGGTGGCCATGTTCGAGTCGTTCTGCGACGGAGACCTCGAGGCCGCACTTGACATGCACTATACTCTCTCGCCCCTCTTCAGGGCCATGTTCATTGACACAAATCCCATCCCGGTAAAGAAAGCGGTGGAGTTGCGGGGCATGGCGGGAGGGCCGCCCAGGCTCCCCCTGGATGAACTGGACGCCGAAAAGACGGCAAAACTCGCGGAGGTCCTCTCTACTTATGACTAAAGTGGTGGTATGCGGGGCCCTGGGGCGGATGGGGACCACCATCGGCAGGCTCGTGAACGAGGCGCCGGACCTCACCCTGGCCGGTGGCGTGGATGTCCGGTCCGGCAATTTCTTTGGGGTGAAGGTAGTGGAAGCTGCCCGGATGGATGCCCTCCTTGCAGAAGAAAAACCAGACGTTGTCATCGACTTCACTGTTGCCGGTGCGGCGGTGGAGAACGTGAAGACTGCCGCCCGGCACGGAGCATCCCTGGTAGTGGGGACCACGGGGTTCACTCCTGAACAGCGGGGGGAGATGGCAAGGGCCATAGAGGGGCACGTGCCGGCAGTGATCTCCAGCAACTACAGCATCGGAGTGAATATATTCTGGCAGCTGCTCCGGCAGGCCGCCCGTATGCTTCCCGACTATGATATCGAGGTGCTGGAGGCCCACCACCGCTACAAGAAGGATGCCCCGAGTGGCACGGCCAAGACAATCCTGCAGATCCTCGAGCAGGAGGTGGGTGAACGGGAGAAGTACTACGGTCGCGAGGGCATGATGGAGCGAGGCCGCGAGATCGGGGTCCATGTCATCCGGGGCGGGGACATTGTAGGGGATCATGCGGTTCTCTTTGCGGGAAACTTCGAGACCATCCAGCTCTCCCACCGGGCGTATGATCGTTCTGTCTTTGCGCAGGGGGCCCTCAAGGCGACCCGCTGGGTGAAGGGGAAGAAGCCAGGAATTTACGGAATGAACGATGTGCTGGGGCTGGCATGATCCGGCCGTAAATAACCAAACAGAAATCTATTTCTTTTTTTATACTCCAGATTTATGCTGGATACGTGCAACCATGACAGCAGTTGTTGACAAAGAGAAGTGTACCGGTTGTGAGACCTGTGTTGACGAATGCCCTGCAGCAGCCATCGCCATGGAGGATGGAAAGGCCAAGGTAGACAAGGATCTCTGTGTTGATTGCGGTTCCTGCGTGGATGTCTGCCCGTCTGAGGCTATTCATCTGGAATAAAATCAAACGATTTAATAACTCAAGGGATATAGCTATTTTTTACGTATGATCAATGTCGGAGTGCTTGGTGCCACGGGAGCGGTGGGTCAGCGTTTTGTCCAGCTCCTGGCTGAGCATCCCTGGTTCAACCTGACAGCGCTGACTGCGTCGGACCGGAGTGCGGGGAAGCGGTATGGAGAGGTTGTGAACTGGCGGCTCGATGTCCCGTTCCCAAAGAACGTCGCGGATATCAGGATTCGTACCACCGATGTGAAAAGTCTCAAGGACGTGGACCTCGTCTTTTCCGCCCTCCCGGCGGAGGTTGCCGCAGGAGTAGAGACTGCCTGTGCGGATGCAGGGCTCGGCGTGTGCAGCAATGCCAGTTCGCACCGCATGGAACCACTCATCCCCCTGGTGGTCCCGGAAGTGAACCCCGATCACCTGGGACTTATCGATGCGCAGCGGGACGCCGGGAAGGACGGGTTCATCGTCACCAATCCCAACTGCTCCACCATCGTGATGTGCCTCTCGCTTGCTCCATTGAGAGAGTTCGCCTTCACTGACATCCGTGTGGCCACCATGCAGGCCATATCCGGGGCCGGGTTCCAGGGCGTTCCCGCGATGAGTATCTACGACAACGTCATCCCCTATATCGGGTCTGAAGAGCAGAAGATGGAGACCGAGACTCTCAAGATTATGGGCCGGCTTGAGGGAGGAGTGGTGAAACCTGCACCTCTTTCCGTCAGCGCCAGCTGCCACCGGGTGCCAGTCATCGACGGGCATACCATGGCAGTCTGGATAGACATCCGTGAGTCGGTAGAGAAGGTCAGGGATGCATTCCGGACGTATGTCCCACCCATCTCGGGTCTTCCCACCCAGCCTGAGAAGTCTGTTCTTTACCTGGATGACCAGGACCGGCCGCAGCCGAGGCTGGACCGGAACCGGGGGAACGGGATGACGGTCAGCGTGGGGAGGGTGAGGGAAGGCATACGGTATGTCACCATGGGCCACAACACCATCCGGGGAGCGGCAGGAGCATCGGTCCTCAATGCTGAATTGATCCATACCAGGAAGTATCTCTGAAGGTGCCTCTCAATGTTGAAAGACAACACAGTATTCGTGGGGAACAAGCCGGTCATGAATTATGTCCTGGCCGTTGTGACCCAGTTCAATAACGGCGCACAGGAAGTCTCGATCAAGGCACGGGGCAAAGCCATATCCAGGGCAGTGGACACGGCTGAGATCGCGTTGAACCGGTTCCTGGACGGGGTCGGGAAGAAGGAGATCATCACCTCCACCGAGATAATCGATACCGACAGCGGGAAGACCAATGTCTCCAGCATAGAGATCGTCCTCTCTGCAGCGGGATAATCCCGGGATCTCTTCTTTTCTTGACACACGCACCCTTGATAAAGGGATCTTCCGGACAGGTGCGTGCAGATTACAGGAAGAGACGGGTTGCGATCGATTGACCAGAGAGAAACAAAGATCTGATCGTCAAAAAATCTTTAAATGATTTTTTTTTAAAAAATAGGCTCAATATATTCGAAGGAATGGTGCATTGTTCCTACCAGAAAAGATATAACGGGAAGATTCCCATATATCTGTCGGGTATGAGAGGCGTAGCTATCGCAATTACGGTCGTGTGCATTCTGTCAGCCATGCTCCCCGTACTTGCGGCGAATGAGGACAAATACGGGTATATTACCATACAGAATGTGGACATCACCCTTGAGAAGGGACAGGCCAATATCGATATCCAGTACTCCCTGGACGAACCGACCAGGTTGATCGTCCTCCTGCTCGGGAAGCAGGATCTCAAGAACCGCATCCTCAAGGTCCTCAATTATGACGAGGCCGAGGTGGTCCAGATCGAGATGGACAGGGCCAACCTGATCGTCGAGGATGTATCTTACAATTATGGTCGGGGAATCTACTGGTTCCCTGCACACCAGTTCAATGTGATTATCCCCTCTCTACGAATCACCACTCCCCAGATATCCCGCGAATTCTGTTCTACCAACACGATCCCCAATGGGATAGGTTATTTTGATAATCCCGTGTGATTGAAGGCAGGGTGCCGTCTAATCCCGTGTGATTGAAGGCAGGGTGCCGTTTCCTGCTCTCTGCGTTTTGGCTATGAGAAGGGACGGGTTATCCTCTGCTGCGCTGCCGGCATGCGTGGATATGGAAATTCCAGTCCAACCGTGATATGTATGTGCAGATATTCTCCCCATGCACCACCAAATGGACTCCCCCATCCAGGCATCAGGGGGTCAATGGCCAATATGACCTCTGGTCCGGGGTAGCCATGGGGCAGCGTGCAGAGAGTTCATGAGGAGGCATTCATGAATGGGAAGTATCGGGGGGGTGTCAGATATCGCGGATGCGCTGGGGTGGTTCGTTGATTGTTACCAGGGAAGCCTCTTCACCATCGGGTCGCAATTCGCCTGTGAGAAACGGTGAGAAGGTTAAAAACTTGATGATTCTCTTCAAGACACCAGCATATGCATTCATGAAAATGGCGCAGGCCATTTTCATGTTCACACACTATGAACTCCTTTCAGGATTTCGGATATAAATCATGAAAATGGCGAAGCCATTTTGGTATGAAAATTGCATCCGCGGTTTTCATCAGGGGGGCATGTGACCCAACAGTCTCATGTGCGTTTCATTAGAAAAAGAAGTGCAATGTGGGCCAAAAAAGGTGGGGAGAGAGGTGCCGGCCTTTTACACGAGCTCAATGATCTCCCCGGTGCTTTGAGAGGCCAGATATTTGTTCACCATGTACTGGATACCGATGCCCGAGAGGGCACAAATCAGGCCGCCAATGGTGCCATAGAATATGAGTTGGAGAGCTGTGCTGGTGGTGTAGGGAAAATCGGGGATATTGTTCATGGAGATCGCATAAATACACGCCCCATAGGTGATCAGCCCGACCGCTCCTATGAAGAATGGGAAGACAATCACTTTTGCGAGGCCTATCCGGTCGTAGAAGTAATTGTCAATGATGATCCCGATGGAGGATACGATACCCGCCAGCGCCAGCCAGAGTACGGCACCGTACATGAAGATGAGGAAGTAGAGGAGGAGCCCGATCTCCGCGTAATAGACCAGCAGGTTCATCAGCCCCATGATAACCCCCACGATGACGAGAAGGATCCCGGCGATGTACGTGATGAAGGAGAACTTTCCCCTGGTCAGGGAGGTGCGAAGGGCGTGTGCAAAGCCCTCGAAAATCTCATCCACTCCGAGACCGCGGTAGAGAAGGTATATTCCAATGGCTCCCACGACGATGAAGGTGGCGATCTGCGGCCGATCCACGAGGTATGCGACTCCCCACAGGAGCATTGCAAGACCGAGAGGAACCAGGACCAGCCTGGCCACTTTGGGATCGTTCAGGAGCTTCTTGATGATGTAGTAAGTCCCTTCCAGGTTTGGCATCTGGCTGACCACCACCCTCCTGATGCTGGAGACCGGGAGGTTGGACTGTACGATGGGGATGACAAACTCGTCTTCTGCGCCGTCGGTGACCACGATGCAGTTGGAGGCTCCGGTCTCCTTCACCACCGTCGAGAGCGAAGCGGCGATCCTCCGGTCCCCCTCGATCATATGCATGTGGTTCCCCGCGACGACGGCCACCTCCACCTCCTCCCCGCGGGCAAGCAGTTCATCGTAGATCTTGATGGCCTGGAAGATGGCGTTCACGTCGGAGTCTTCAGGATCCGCAAGACCAAGGGAGTTCGCGGCCTGCAGACAGGCTTCACGCCCGATGACAGGGCTTTGTACATTGGCCTTAAAACCGATATCATCGTCACGGTCCACGGAAAGGACAAGCGTGCGCCCCTGGTACATCAATATAGAAAGCGCAAGATATCTATTAAATGATTGCTTTGCAAAGGTAAAAAAAAAGGAATTAAATGAGCTTTGACCGCTGCAGGAGCAGGATATCGTCTGTCGTCAGTTTCTCCCCTGCCCGGAACATCTTGAAGAGGTGTTCCGCTTCCTTCCGCACGGCCTTCTGTTCCTTGGTGACTTTTGCCTTCTTGGTCTTCTTCCGAAGGCCGGAGATCACCTTGTCGTAATCGCGGAGTTCCTTCTGGCAGGCGATGAAGTACTTGTGCTCAGAGTCGGCTGATTCCTGCGCCTCAACGAAGTTTTTATGGGCCGCATCCGCATCCTCCCGGGACTTGTCGGCTTTCCGGTAAAAATCCACCATCAGGTCATGGTGCTTCTGTGCGAGCTCTGCCATCTCGGTGACCTTGGCATGCAGGTCTGATGCTTGTTTCCGGAGGTCCCTCGCCGAAGAGATCTTCGCCTTGATCTCCTTGTTCTGCTCGAGCTCAGCCTCCTGCTCCCGGACAGACTCCTTCATCTGCTTGATCTTCTCGATCAGCTCGCGCTCCTTGTCTGTGGAGAAGACCTCGGTCTGCTGGCGGAACTCAAGGTGCTCGATCTGCTTCTGGAGCTCTTTTAAGCCCCGGTTCCGCATCCCGCCATGCTCCTTCTTGAACGATTCTATCTCATCGAAGAATGTATTGGCCTGGTCATTGATCTGGTTGCGCTCATCCTTGATGGCCTGGACGCCCGAGTTATGCTGGTCGCGCAGTTCCTTGTTCTTCTGCGCCTCCTCCACATACTCCCTGGTCTGGTTGTTGAGGGTGTTCCTCTCTCTCGCCCATTTGCTGGCCAGTGCATTGAGCTCGTTCCTTCTGTTCTTGTGCTGTTCAGACTCGGCAAGAATCTTCTTTCTTTTCTCGATCAGTTCATTCAACATGCTCTACCATCCTCGACGTTCAGGTCGGAATGCCCAAATCCCACGCACAGGGTGTGTGCCGGAGTAAGAGTGGACATTTCGTGACAGAAATTTGGATATCTTGCCTCTGTCCGGAGCACTCCGTGGAGAGACCAACACGATCCTGCAGTCCACGGCTCCATTGAAAAAAGCGCCACAGCAACTTACTGGGCCTTTGTTCATACGGCTGTCCATCATGTTCAACTCCCGATTCCAGAAGGGTATAGAGAGGTTCCCTTTCAGCCACCCTTCTCCTGGCAATCCCGGATGCGTGGAATCCGGTGATTTTCTATTATTTACACGATATGTATCCTATTAATGGTTTCGCCGGGCCAGGGGGACAGGGCAATTTCCCTGATGCAGGGTGGCGGGAAGACGGGAAAAAAGTATGGGGAACAGGGGACCCGGGGATCCCGGGTCACCCCGTTCTTTTATTGGCAGTTGTGTGAATCAAGGTGGTTTGTGCGGTTACTCTCTCTCTATCCTACCCATTCGAGTAATGTACCTCCTGCGGTCTGGTCGCGTGACTTCCTGTTCTTCGGGAGCTGGGGTGCCTTGGGGGCAACTCTCTTCTGTTCAATGTCCTCGATGATGGTCTTGTAAGAGACCCTGCTCCCCATGATCTTTCCAGTCTGGACACCGGTCATGATGGCCAGCACCCTGACCTTCCCCTCCATGTCGTTCTTTACCCGTGCCCCCCAGATGACGTCTGCATGGGGGTCGAGTTCGTAGGTGAGTGACGAGGCTATCTCCTCAGCGTCCTGCAGGGTGAGGTCCCCGCCTCCGGTGATGTGGATGAGTCCTCCCGTAGCACCGCGGTAGTCTATGTCGAGCATCGGGTTGCTCAGGCATTCGCGGACCACGCTCTCGGACTTGTTCTGCTGCTTGCTCTCCCCGACCAGCATCACCGCCACACCTCCCTTGCTCATAATGGCCCTGACATCAGCGTAGTCAATGTTGATCAGCGAAGGCTGTGTAATGGTCTCGCTGATTCCTTTCACGGTCTCACCGATGAGCTGGTCCATCACTGAGAACGCCTGTCCGAGCGGGAGGTTGGGTACAAAATTTTTGAGCCTGTTGTTGTCCAGTACAATGACCGAGTCAGCGGCGGAGGCCAGTGCTTCCAGTCCCTCTTCTGCCCGGATGAGCCGGGCTTTCTCGACCTGGAATGGATAGCTGACCATGCCCACGACAATAGCACCCTGCTCCTTTGCAATCTGTGCCACTACGGGGGCGGAACCGGTCCCGGTCCCACCGCCCATCCCGGCGGTAATGAAGCAGAGGTCGGCATTCTCCAGGAGCGCCTCGAGCGTGGGCCGGGCCATCTCTGCTGCCCTCTTTCCCACGTCGGGGTATCCACCGGCACCAAGTCCCTTCGTGAGGGATTTGCCGATGAGGACTCTCTTGTCGGACTGGATCATGTCCAGGTGCTGTTTGTCTGTGTTGATGGCGATGGTCTCTGCGCCCGAGACACCCATGTGGTGCAGCCTGTTGATGGTGTTGTTCCCGGCGCCTCCACAGCCAACGATTACGATACGAGGTTGCCCTATGAACTCATCATCGATTGAATTGGAGGAATTTGACAGTTCCTTCTCAATTTCAAAGTTTTTCTGGGCATCATTGATAATACTCTGCATTGTTGACCCTCCTAAACCTTGAATGAAACCTGGTCACTCTCCTTGAGGATACGTCCGCCACGTCTCTCGATCAACTGGCGAACTGCATCCCGGACTGCTTCAGAGACAGTGGGGAACTCCCCTGCCGCCACCATCTGCTCAAGCATCTCTATCTGCTGGTCTGGCAGTCTGAGGGTGATGCGTTTCATTTCCTTTCTCCTGATATGACATTAGTCTGACAATTGTCAGACAATTGTCTGTCATTAAGCTTGCTAATGTCTGACTATGCAGATGAAACCTACTTTATCAAAATAGTATATAAATATTTCCTTTTGAAGCCCAATCCGGGAGGACAGACTTCCCATTCCTTTATCAAATCCTGTCCACAAATGTATGTTCGCATCTCCGGGTTTTTAAATGAACGGGCAGCATCTTTCGAAAGTGGTCCATGGTGGGACTGGGATACGGGTCAGGAGAGAGACAGGCGCACCACTGCTTGACTTCTCGGCCAGTATCAACCCCTACCCGCCGCACCTTACCCCTACCCTGGACCCGGACCGTCTTCTCCATTACCCTGATGACAGTTACCTGGATCTCAAAGAGGTCATGTCCGGCCTTTTTTGCCGGGATACCGATGAGATTTGCGTGGGGAACGGATCGATCGAGATCATCCGGGTGCTCTGCTCATCGATCCTTTCACCAGGTGACAGGGTGGGCATCAGCCCCCCCACGTTTGGTGAATACGAACTCTCTGCAAGACTGGTGGGAGCATCCCTCGGTGAGGGACCTGGCACCCGGATACGCTTCCTGTGCAATCCCAACAATCCGACGGGACACCTCATGAAGAGGAGCGAAGTGGTGTTGTTACTCGAACAGTGTGCGGAAGATGGCTGTCTCCTGGTGGTGGACGAAGCGTTCATCGAGATCTCTGATGATCCGTCACAGACGCTGGCGGGTATCAGGCATCCATTCCTCTTTGTGATGCGATCCCTCACCAAGAGTTTTGCAATGCCAGGCATACGGTTTGGATACGGATTTGGCGAACCCGGACTGGTGGAGAGGCTGGAGGTCCGCCGCCTGCCATGGAGCGTGAATGTCGTTGCCGAGCAGATGGCCATGGAGGCGTTTATGCGGTATGGGGAACTGGCCCGTTCAAGGGCACGTATCAGGGAGGAGAGGGAGCGGCTCTCTGCCGATCTTGAGGTCCTTCCCCTCGAGGTTGTCCCTTCCAGTACCAACTTTCTCCTCCTCAACCTGGCCCGCGATGTCGGCCCTCTCTGTGCCGACCTTTTACGGCGGGGTGTCCTGGTCAGGGACTGCCATTCGTTCGGACTCCCGTCTTCCATTCGTGTGGCAGTCCGCACCCGGGAAGAGAACCTCCGCCTGGTGGAGGCGCTCTCGGAATGTATGCACTGATCCTTGCCGGCGGTCTTGGCAGCCGGCTGGGGCTCGGGGAGAAACCTCTTGTCATTCTCGCGGGCACACCCATGATCAGGTTCGTGATCGACGCCTTCGAGGCTTCGGGGCACGAGGTGGTGGTGATAATCTCCCGGAAGACGCCCTATACCCATAACTGGTGCCGGGCGCAGGGTATTGCCCATTACACCGCAGAGGGGAGCGGGTACGTGGAGGACATCGCCGAGGCGGCAGCGGTCCTGGAGATAGACGGGCCGTTCTTCACCTGTGTTGCAGATCTGCCCTGTCTCGAGGAGGATATCATTCACACGCTTTCCTTTTCTTACCGGCAGAGTGGAAAGGATGCGCTCTCCTCGTGGATACCCCGTGACCTTGCAGAGAAGTACGGATCCCGCGTCGCGTTCGTGGAGCGGGTCGAAGGTATGGACGCATGCCCCGCTGGAATCAATATCCTTCGCGGGGACCGGATCGAAAGTCCGCAGGAGGAGGTCAGGGTCCTCATGGATGATCCCCGCCTGGCATATAATATCAATACCCGCGAAGCCCTGGACCAGGTTGCCAGGGTGATGTGTTGCCGGAAAGAGAGATAAAGCGACACCTGCCCCTTGCATAATACGCCATATCCGGGGCTATATTTGAGTTTTTCCTGATTTTTAAGGTTTTTCTGGAGAAGTAATTTAAATGATCATGGCGGAGATGTATGTATATGCAGGTCTCGCGGGAAGTGGAACTCGAGGGCCATATCATCGACTCAGGCATCATGACCCGGGTGTTTGACAAGATCATGGACATGGGGGGAAATTTCGAGATCATCACCTTCGACGTGGGAAAACGAAAATCTGACCCGAGTTACGCGCACCTGCGGGTAAACGCCGAGACAGATGAGCAACTCCATGCCATCCTCTCCGAGATACACCGGTTCGGGGTTCGCCTGCTTGAGGTCATGGATGTGACGACTGTCCCTGCCGAGGGCGATCGCATAGTGCCAAAGGGATTCTATTCCACCACGCACCATCCCACCTCCATCAAGTTCAACGGGGTGTGGATACCCGTGCAGCATATTGAGATGGACTGCCTCGTCGTGATCGACAGGAAGGCCATGAGCGCTACCTGCACACCCATCTCCAAGCTGAAGAAGGGCGATATGGTGGTGGTTGGCGAGGACGGGGTACGGGTCAGCCCCCCGGAGCGCCCCCGCCATATCTCCACATTTGAGTTTATGCAGGGCACGGTCTCCCCCGAGCGTCCCAGCGAGACGATCATTGCCAGGATCGCGGCAGAGATCATTGCGCTCAAGAAGAAGGGAGGAAAGATTGCACTGGTCGGCGGGCCGGCAATTATCCATACCGGGGCTGCGATGGCGCTCGCATCCATCATCAGGAAAGGGTATATCGATCTGCTCTTTGCCGGAAATGCCCTGGCAACCCACGACATCGAGTATAACCTCTTCGGCACATCGCTCGGTATGGACCTGTCAACCGGGAAACCTGTCACGGGAGGGCATAAAAACCACTTTTATGCCATTTCAGAAGTCATAAGGGCAGGCTCAATCGCCAAGGCCGTCGAGAACGGGGTGATAACCGGAGGCATCATGTACGAGTGCATTCAGCGGGGCGTTCCCTTTGTACTTGCCGGATCCATCCGGGATGACGGCCCCCTGCCAGATGTGATCACCGACTCGATGGAGGCCCAGGAACGCATGAGGGAGCATGTGGAAGAGTGTAATATGGTCCTGATGATCGCGACACTCCTCCACTCGGTGGCGGTGGGTAACCTGCTCCCCTCCTATGTGAAGACCATCTGCGTGGACATCAATCCCTCATCGGTGACCAAGCTGATGGACAGGGGGACCATGCAGGCCATAGGGGTAGTCAGCGACGCGGGCACCTTCCTCCCACTCCTCGAGAAGCAGCTGGAACTGCAGGGCGGCTCCTGCTAGTGCGTCAGCGGCATACAATAGGAGCGTTCCTCCAAAAGGACGAATTCCCACTCTTCTTTGCAGGGGCAGTCAGTGGCAAGGAGTTCTGTGAGGAGTCCCCTGTCAGCAGAGAGGGAATAGTCCCGGATCCCTTTCACCAGCGGACGGTCGCATGCCCCGCAGTTATGGGGTCCCCGCTGCTGCCCTCCTCCCAGCGGGTCGCAGGTGAGGTGCACCGGAGACTCCGCAAGGATGGTGAGGATACTCCACAGGTAAGGTGGCCGGTATGCCCCCTGCTTCCAGTAGTATTCGAGTTCTGTATTTCTCTGCACGGTGCAGGGGTTGAGGGAGATCATGTCCGCCAGGCCGGCAAGGTCACGAAGGGATAAAATCATGTCCTCGATTGCCTCTCGTTCGGTCAAAAAGAGGGGCTTTGCGAGGAGATACGCCTTCACCCCGGCACCTGCGGACCGGGCAGAGGTGACGGCATCCCTGAATTCATCCCAGGTAAACCCCTTGTTGATGCACTTCTCCCGGACCCGGTCATTGCTGGTCTCCACGCCGATGGCCACATACAGCGGAGTATCGTGTGTCCCGTCATCAATTGCGGAAATGAAAGAGGAGACCTGGTCCCGGATCACGAACTCAGGGCGGGTCTCGGCGATGACCAGCTTTCCCCGCACCAGTTCTGCCAGGGATTCTCTTGCCTGGAGGGGGACCTCGGCGGGGTCGAAGAGACTGCCGGAGGTGTAAATCTTGACTGCGTCGACCTCTTCAAGGCGGAAATGGTCCCTGACCCAGGATACCTGGGCGAGCAGCCGGGATTTTAGATCACCGGGGTCCAGGTTCCCGTACCGTTCGTGACGATAACTGCACATCCTGCAGCGGTTCCAGTCGCACCCGCCGGTCTTCAGGATGATGGTGAGGGTAGGCATGACCTGACCCCGGATACGGTCACTCCCTGCCCAGGCTGCCAGTGGACTATCTGGATCTCTCTGCTGAAACACTGAAGTGATCATTGGCGCTCCAGGCTCTTAACACCCCTGTCCCCCTGGGAGAGGGGGGTGGCATCTCTCTTCCAACCGGTGTACCCGCTGTGATGTGCGCACCCCGGACCACAACCAAGACACTGTTCAGGGCCTGAAAGGACGATGCGGGCTGCCTCCCGCCACTCCGGGACGTGATCCCGACGGATACCCGGGGAGGCCTGGTGGGTCGTGGCCACATCGTTCGGACCGGTCCCTCGATCAGGGTGTAGAAAGGAGGAGATTGAAAGGCACTATCGGACAGGTTCAAAGGTGAATCTGCTATGCTACAGGCTGGGCCGGGGCATGATGCTCCTCGCGGGGTGAAATAGGGAACGGGAGAAGCATCTGCGAATACACTATTCTCCACTCACGCCCCGATCTTCACCAGCATCTCTTCCAGGCTCGGGTAGTGGGACTCGATCCGCTCCACCGCACCCCCGGCAACGACAATTGCGTTCGAGACCTTTCCCATCTCGTCCACGCTGGTGGCCTTCGCCCTGTAATACCCGCCATCCATGACATACGAGGAGAGCCCCTGGACGTTTTCGATCTCCCCGATGGTGAAGTAGATGTAGTAGTATATTGAGCCGAACATATCCCGAAGCTCCTGCATGCTGCCGAAGGCAACACGTTCGCCACGGCGGAGTATGAGTATTTTATCGCAGATGGCCTCCACCTGGTAGAGGTTGTGGGCCGAGAGGATGATGGTCTTGCCCTGGTCCCGTAGATCATGCAGGAAGTCGACGATGTGACGGGAGGTCATGGGGTCGAGGCCCGACGTTGCCTCGTCGTAGATGAGGATCGAAGGGTTGTGCATCAGGGAGCGGGCGATAGCCGCTTTCCGCTTCATTCCTTTCGAGAACTCTCCCATCTTCTTCCCGTTCGGCTCAAGCGAGAGCCATTCGAGAAGCTCATGGCTACGGGAATGGATGGACGAGCGATCCATCCCGTAGATCTCCCCGAAAAAGGCGAGGTACTCATCCACTTTCATGGTCTCGTAGAGGCGCGATTCCTCGGGGAGGTAGCCGATCATGTGCTTCATCCCATCCGGGAACCGGAGGATATCAACGCCGTCCACCACGAGTTCCCCGCTGGTGGGCTGCACGAGGCCTGCCAGGATCTTGAGGAGGGTGGTCTTCCCTGCCCCATTGTGCCCGATGATCCCGGATATCTGCCCCCGGTCCAGGTTGAAACTGACGTGGTTGAGAGCGGGAGCCTTTCCGTAGCACTTGGTGAGATCTCGGGCGGATATCATGAATGCCTCGTTGTTCGCTTCCATTTCCTTGACCTGTAAGGTATTATAGGTACTGAACCTACCATAGAAGAGACACAAAGCGTGAAATTTTCGCAGTTTCTCACCCATATCGCCACCCTCGCCAGGTGGGAGGTCAGGCGGACCTTCGGGGTCATGGGGAAGAACATGCTCCCCATGGCCATCGTCCTCTTCATCCTCCTGGTGGCGGTGACCGGCTTTGCGGCTGAGCGGGGACTCCACCTTCAGGACGGGATATACCGGATGGGGGTTGACGACCTGGACACGGGCGGGATATTTTCAGGGGATGCACGGTTCAACATCATCCAGAGCGACGGTTCTGCGCTCTTTCGTGACCGGGCAGCATTCGACATCATCATCATTCGCGGGCAGGTATACGTCCAGAACAACGAGCGCGGGAGATCAGCACTCAAGACTCTTGAGCGGGACTACCAGCAGTACCTCGACTCGGTCTACAGCAGGCAGCAGGACCTCTTCGCAGCGTATCCCCTCTGGATTGACCTTCAGGAGGTGAAGAGCGAACTCGACTTCTCAGCGACCCAGGCTGGGAGGCAGATATCGGTCGCACCCTCCTCTCCCACCCGGCCGGTCCCGGAGGGGCCTGTCGCGGAGATCTCCCTACCCGAACCGGGGGTTGACCTCTCCACAGAGGAACTCAGGCAGGGTCTGCAGCAGTCAATGGGGCAGCAGAGCCAGCTTGCACGGTACTCCGAGCTTGTCGGCCCGGAGAGCCCGTTCGGCTCGTTCAAGACCCCGTCGCAGCTCTCCCCCCCGCTCCCGTTCGACTCCATCATCCTCGTATTCCTCTTCATCTTCCCTCTCTACTTCACCTCCCAGTTCTACATGATGAGCATCATGCAGGAGCGACTTCTGCGAAAGGGCGAGGTGCTCCTCTCCACACCCGCAGGTGCGCCTGCCATCATATTCGGAAAAGCCCTCCCCTACTTCATCGGGATGCTGGCCGTCTCGGCCGGGATCGCTCTCTGGCTCCAGTCCTCCCTTCTAATCCTCCTCCCCCTCTTCCCTGTCATCCTCTTCTTCCTCGCAAACGCGCTGATCATCGGGATGATCTCAAGGAGCTTCAAGGAGCTCTCCTTTATCTCCATCTTCTTCTCGACCGTTGCCACCTCCTACCTCTTTTTCCCGAGCATATTTGCCAACGTCCATGTCATCAGCCTCGTCTCCCCCTTGACCCTCATCGTCCTCACCCTCCAGGGGGAGACCTACACGATAAGCCAGTACCTCTTCTCCACCTCCCTCTTCTTCCTCACCAGCGCCGCACTCTTCTACGTGGGGATTGCAAACTTCCGTGAGGAGCGGCTCTTCTCCCAGTCAGGGATCCTCCGCCGCATCCGGGAGTTCGTCTCCACCTCCCTTTCAGAACGGCACCCCTGGATCTCCCTCTTTGCGATAAACGCGCTCGTGGTGCCCTTTGTTTTCATGGTGCAGATGCTTCTTCTCGTGCTCTTCTTCAACCTCCCCATGCCCCTCTCCCTGGTGCTCCTCATCGTCTCGGCAGCGCTCGTGGAGGAGATTGCAAAGTCGGTCGGTATCTGCACCCTCCTCCTCGGCAATCCCACCCGTTATCCCTGGATGAGGGTGGTCATCGGCTCTGCCGTCACCGCCGCAGCCTTTCTCTTCGCCGAAAAGCTCCTCCTCCTGGTTACCCTGACCCAGATCACGGAGAGTGTCTTTGGGAGCATTCTCTTCCTCTCCCTGGGGGCGCTCGCCCTCCCCTTCCTCCTCCACTTTACGGGGGTGCTCATCGTGGCTGCCCTGGTCAGGTACAAGGGGGCGAGGGGCTATGTCCCCGGCATCCTGCTGGCCACGCTCGTCCACTGCCTGTACAACGGCTACTTCATCCTGGGGTGGCTGCTGTGAAGGCCAGGAACGTGGCCCTGGTGATGAAGAAAGACCTTCGGAGCCTCGGGAAAGAGCGGACCATCCTGCTCGCTATCCTGCTCCAGCTCTTCGTGGCACTCTTTTCATCGTTCCTGATGGTGGGGCTCACCTCAATGTACGACCCCTCGTCCCTGGCCCGCTTCTCGGGGGTGAAGTACCAGGTAGGGTATGCAGGTGAACCATCCGACCTGGAGGAGTTCCTCGTGGAGAGCAACCAGTTCCAGGTCTACCGGATGGATCTCTCCACCGCCGTCGCCGCGCTCGGGGAGCGGAAACTCTCGGCGGTGATGTATGTGCCGGGAACCGGAAAGGACGCGGAGGACCCGGTCAAGATCACCCTCTACAGTCTCCAGAACGACATCCAGTCCACCATCGTGAACGTGAAGTTAAAAGAGGTCTTTCTGGATTACGAGGAGGAGCTCCGGCATGTCCGCTCCGGAAGGCTCGACCTGGCTCCCGTCTCCCTGGAGTTCCCGGCCAGCCGGGCCGGTCCAGGGTTCTACGAGTTCATCTTCGGCCTGCTCATCCCACTCCTCCTCTTCATGCCGGCCATCATCTCAGCAGCCCTGATTATCGATCTTGTCACCGAGGAGTACCAGCACCACACCCTGGAGACCCTCCTCTCCACTCCCATGACCATGGCGGAGGTGGTATGGGGCAAGGTCGCGGCCTGCCTGGTCCTGGTCCCCCTACAGGCCGGTACATGGCTCCTCCTACTGACTCTCAACCGCATCTATATTGCAAATATACTGCAGATCCTCCTGCAGGTGGTATCCTTTTCGCTGGTCCTGGTACTGATTGGTGCCCTCACCGCCCTCTATTACCGCGAGAGGACCGCGGCGCAGTTCATCTTCTCCACCGCCGTGGTGGTGCTGATGCTCCTGGTGCTGGCGTTCCCGGGCAATCCATTGAACATTATCGCGCTCCTGGCCACCGGCTCTGCCGGGATGGAGCAATGGGCGATCCTTGGGGGGACCGTCCTCCTCTGCGGGTGCCTGGGCCTGCTCACCCATGCCTTTGCCGGGAGGGTCTCAACGAGGCCACCGGGAGAGTAGGTTTCATCCAGCCCATCTTTTTCGACAGGGAAATGGAAAATTCTCTCAAATCACTCCCCGTTCAGTAGTTTTCCCTGGTTGGCGCAGAAAATTTCGATAGATTGAAGTCACTCCCGTCGATTACTACCATAACATCAGGGAGCGGGAAGGATGTACTGTCCCAAGTGCGGAAGGGAGACGGAGAGCGGGGGGAAGTTCTGCCAGTGGTGCGGAGCGGACACGAGGATTGCACCACCAAGAGCGGTCCTCCGGAAAAAGGTAGGGGATTTCAGCACAGAGAAATTTGCCGGGCTGGGGAGGCGGGTAGCCTCCGGATTCATTGATATCCTCTTTCTCATTCTCTTTGACCTCATCGTCGTAGGGACGCTCTCTATCATCTTCTGGTTGTTCCAGCGACCCAGTCCCATCTCTGAATCCATTGTGATGCTCTACCAGTATTACCGGCACGTACCTCGTACAGATGCATACGGAAACATGGTGACCGCGGCCATTCCCTCCCAGATCGTCCTCTCTGCTGGGATCCTCTTCCTGCTGGTCCCCTGGTTCTACTTCTCCTACCTGGAGAGTTCCAGGAACCAGGCCACCCTCGGAAAGCTTGTCGTCCGGATCGCGGTGACCGACATGCAGGGGAGCCGCATCACCTTCGCACGTGCCACCCTCAGGTTCTTTGCCATGTCACTCTCTTTCCTGACACTCTGTATCGGGTTTCTCATCCCGGCCTTCACCCGTTACAAGCAGGGGCTGCACGACATGATTGCAGGGACCCTTATCTTCCGACAGGATCTATAAAATCCCCGGTTTTCCATCCAACCTCTCGAGGCATGGATTCAATGGCAGGCCCCAACCAATCCTTCCCGCGGATCAAAAAGGCATCGTGTGTCCTCTCTCTCGATCCATGGAACGAAGGTGCTTTCCCCCTGCAGTCCAACCACTCCATCCTGGCGTACCGGTGATGCCACATGGCAGCGAAGTTCTTCATCTCCCGACTCTCGCTTCGTTCCACCCTCATCATCTGCATCACCGCGATCATTCTCATCGTGATCATGTTCCTGATGGCCGCTGCATATGCGCAGGCGTATTCAGTGACTGTCAGGCAGAACCAGGAACAGGCCCGTTTCACTGAAATGTACCTGGAGGAATCGCTCCTCCTCGCTGACCGGGGTCTCAAACTCTATGACAGTGCACTCGACTCCCGGATGGAAGAGGCGTTTGCCGGGTATCTTTCGGTGTACGAAGAATCGGGGGGTGATATCAGTCGCATCGATCTCCTGACACTCCACGATTCACTCGATCGGGGTTTTTCAGGACAGCTGGATCTGTATATCATCGATGAGAGCGGGATTATCGTGGCTTCCACTGTCCCATCCGTGATGTACCTCGATTTTCGGAATTATCCTGATTTTTACCGCTCAATCACCCGTATACGGGAAGGAGATGCGTTTGTTGCGGACCGGGTGGTGCGGTCCGTGGTAAATACGACAGAAGGAACCGTCTCCGGGCAGCTCCGGAAATTTGCCTACATGCCCACCCCTGACCATCGGTATCTCCTGGAGCTGGGGCTTGTCATGGAAGGGTTCGAGAGCCAGCGGTCGGAGCTCTCCTACGTGGAGGTGACGAGGCGAATCCAGGAGATGAACCCTGCCATCGACCTCATCCGGATATTTGACGTCAACGGAAACCTACTCCTGGAGCGGGGAGTGAATCCCCATACAGGGGTGAACCAGACACTCCTTGCAGATATCTTCGCAACAGGGAATGACGTGGAGATCATAGACCCCGCGCAGAGGCGCATCGTCCGCTACGTGTTCATCGACCTCCGCGAGGCATCTACTGCGTCCGACATGAGCCTGGTGGCCGAGATTACCTATACCCTCGAGCCGCTGCACCGGGCCCTCGCATTGGTCCTCTTCTACTATACCCTCATCGGGGTCATCGCCGTGGTGATGGGGATCGCCATGGCCTATTTCATCGCCCGCTTCCTCGCCACGCCCATTGCAGAGATCCTGGAGGACGTCGAACAGATTGCAAAGGGTGACCTGGACCATACTATCCGCAGCATGCCCAACCCCGAGTTTGGGAATCTCGAGGAGAGTATCAACCTGATGATAGGAAAGATCCGGACATTCTCGCGGGAGATCGAACGCGAAAAGGCCGAGATCCGGATCGCCGCCGAGATCCAGAGAACCTTTCTCCCCCGCTCGGAACCGGATTTTGAAAAATTCGAGATTGCGGCCAGGAACATGCCGGCCCAGGAAGTGGGAGGGGACTTCTATGATTTCATCCCGCTGGATGACCGGACCCTGGGGGTGGTAATCGCGGATGTGGCCGGGAAAGGCATCCCCGCAGCACTCTTTATGGCCCTCTCACGTTCCATCCTGCGGGCGATCGCCACCGCTGACCGGGAGGTGGAAGAGACGATCGAGGAATCGAACGAGCTTATCACTGCCGATGCCGCGGCAGGGATGTTCGTGACCCTCTTCTACTGCACACTGGACCATGAGACGGGAGATGTGGCGTATGTGAACGCAGGGCACAACCCCCCCCTGCACTATTCATCCAGAGAGAACAGCCTGCACACCCTCATCCCCACCGGGATGGCCATGGGAGTCATTCCTGAAAACACCTACGCTGTCGGGCACCTCACCCTGGCGGCAGGGGATGTCCTGGTCCTCTATACGGACGGGGTGACAGAGGCATTCAATCTCAACGAAGAGGAGTTTGGGGAGGGGAGGCTCATGGACCTGGTGATTGCAGCCCGTTCCCGGGGGGCGCGGGAGATCCTCGATGCCATATTCACCCAGGTATCCGGATTTATCGGAGACGCCACTCAATCTGACGATATCACGGTAGTGGTCATCAAGTGCAGGAAGTAAGGACTTTCGGGAGAAACTGTGATGCGGGGGTGGACCGCTCCGGCCATTTTTGGAGACGCCAAAAGAAGAAGATTGGATGCGTCTTTCCGCTCCTCTATAGAGGGCAGGGAGATATCTCCTATTCGTCGTATTTTCCTTTCAGCCCTGCCCATCCGGTGAATCCGCAGTAGATGCAGCCTGCTCCTTCACAGTGCCTGCACTTGCAGGCCGGAGCCCGCACCAGCACGTAGCCGGTCTTGTCACAGTAGATGCATCCCGCCCCTTCGCAGTGGGAGCAGCAGGCTTTCTCGTATGCCGGGGGTTCCTGGTCAGACATTCTTGCTCTGCAGGTACTTTCGACAGGCCCGGGTTTAAGTATTCTCAATTGAGGCAGAGAGATCAGGGAGAACGGAACCGTCCGCACAACTGAACGGAACGGTCAGAAAGGTGATGAAAAAGCCCTGGTGCTTCCTCCACGCGATCATACACGATCCATCCTTTCAGCAGCCCCTCACCGCATCGACGATAGTCTGGAGGGTCTTTACCCTGGAATAATACTTGTCATTCGCCTCGACCACGGTCCAGGGAGCGTAGGGAGTGCTGGTCAGATCGATCATCTGGTTTACCGCCTCCTGGTACTCATCCCACCGGGAGCGGTTCCTCCAGTCCTCTTCGGTGATCTTCCACTGTTTCATCGGGTCACCTTCCCGCTCCCTGAACCTGGCAAGCTGTTCTTCACTATCGATATGCAGCCAGAACTTCCTGATGATTGCCCCATCATCCGCAAGGGCACGCTCGAACTCCCTGATCTCCTGGTACGCCCTGGTCCACTCGTTGCTGGTGCAGAGGGACTCCACACGCTCCACGAGCACCCGCCCATACCAGCTGCGGTCAAAGATGGTGATATGCCCCCTGACAGGGAGTGCCGGGAAGAACCGCCACAGGTAATGGTGAGCAAGGTCGCCCCTGTCCGGTGGCCCCACCGGCATCACCAGATATCCCCTGGGATTCAGGGAACGGGTCACCCGCATGATGTTTCCCCCCTTCCCGGCGGCATCCCAGCCCTCGAAGAGGAGGATGAGCGGGATCTTCTCCTGGTAGAGCCTGACCTGGCATTCCGCAAGGGCTCTGCCGAGTTCCCCCATGCGGGAGTCATACTCCTGCCGTTCCAGCGAAAGAGAGAGATCGGCCGTCTCAAGGGCGGTCTTCCCTTTATGATGCACAGCCCAGGTGCTGGTACCTGTTGAGGTCCCTGAATGCGCGTCTCCACCTGAATCAGCGCGGCCTGCCGCTTCGCTCAATTGCTGCAGGATGATATCAAAGGCGGTCACGGTGGTATACTGCCTCTCCCCGGCATCGATCACGTGCCAGGGTGAGCAGCGTGTACTGGTTCGCGAGAGCAGATCTTCGATGAGTGAAGAGTAGTGCCGGTACTTGATGAAACGGTCCATGTCACTCTCGAGGTGCCCCATGGTCAGGGGGTTCTTTTTGACCTTTTTGAGCCGCTGCTTCTGCTCTTTCCTGCTGATGTGCAGGAAGAGTTTGATCAGGACCACTCCGCTGTCCACGAGGGCCCGCTCAAAATTGAGGATCTGATCGATGTGTGAGTCAGGTACCCTTTCTTCCTTCCGGGGATCCATCCTGTCCAGGATGGTGCGGGCATACCATCCCCTGTCAAAGATGGCGATTCGTCCCCTCGCGGGAGTACGCATCCAGAACCGCCATAAAAAATGGTGTTCCTTCGCAAGAGGGCCGGGCGCGGAGATGGGGTAGTAGGAGAAGCCACGGGGATCGAGGGAGCGGTTCAGGTTGTTGACCACCAGGGATATCCCTGACCCATACCACCCCTCGAAGAGGAGAATCACCGGGAGCCCGAGGTCACGCGCTCTCCGTTGCAATGCCCCGAGTGCGGTCCTCTGGGGATCGTGGATGGCGTGGTATTCCCCGTCATCCAGCCGGTGAGACAGGTCATGGTCAGGGAGGGAAATGCCCGCCGCCGCGTCCCCCTGCACCATCTCCCCTTCACCGCCTCTCCAGCACCGCCCCCCTGTCGGCCTGTCCCACCATGGCTGCATACCGGGCGAGCACCCCTTTCAGCGGTCTCGCCCGGGGGCTCCAGTGGGCCCGCCGCCGCTCCAGTTCCCCGGGGTCCACCTGGAGGTCCAGTGTCCGGGAATGGAGGTCGATCGCGATCCGGTCACCATCCCTGACAAGGCCGATCGGCCCGCCCGCCGCTGCTTCGGGAGCCACATGCCCTATGCAGGGGCCGCGGGTCCCTCCCGAGAACCTTCCGTCTGTCACGAGAGCCACCTTCGAGTACCCGAGGCCCACGATGGCAGACGTGGGGGAGAGCATCTCCGGCATGCCCGGGGCCCCACGGGGACCCTCGTAGCGGATGACCAGCACGTCCCCTTCCTGGACTTCCCGGGAAAGGATTGCCTTCATGGCCTCCTGCTCCCCGTCAAAGACCCTGGCCGGACCGGTATGCCTCCACATCTCCTCCCTGACTGCGGCGGATTTGATCACCGAACCCGCCGGGGCAAGGCTCCCGAAGAGGATGCGCAAACCCCCTGCCGGGCTGATCGGGTCCGAGGCGCTCCTGATGATTCCGCGGGCAGGAATCTCTGCATCCCGGGCGATCTCCCTGATCTGCTTCCCCGAGACGGTCAGGGCCTCGGCAAGGGACGACTCGAGTGCCTTCAGCACCGCAGGGATACCCCCGGACCGGTGCAGTGCCTGCATGGAGTGCGGGCCTGATGGCTGCATGTGGCAGAGATGGGGAATCTGCTCCCCGATCCGCCTGAACGAGTCCAGGGAGAGATCCACTTCCGCCTCCGACGCAATGGCCATGAGGTGGAGAACGGTATTCGTGGAGCCACCGAGGGCCATGTCCACACGGATGGCATTCTCGAGGCTTGCCCTGGTGATGATATCCCTGGGGCAGGTCCCCTCTTTCACGAGCGTCATTACCCGTTCGCCGGATTCCCTTGCCAGCCGCAATTTTGCCGCGTCCACCGCGGGGATGGCGGCACACCCGGGGAGCGACATCCCCATGGCCTCGGTCATGCAGGCCATCGTGTTCGCCGTGTACAGCCCCTGGCAGCTCCCGCACCCGGGCATAGCCGCGCATTCCAGGGTTACGAGATCTCTCTCGCTCATTGTCCCGGCAGCAACCTTTCCTACCCCCTCGAAGACATCGATCAGGGAGAGATCGCGTCCCTCCAGGTACCCGGGGAGCATGGCTCCGCCGGTGACCATGATGGCCGGGATGTTGCACCGCGCCGCGGCCATCAGCATCCCGGGAACGATCTTGTCGCAGGTCCCGAGGAGCACTACGCCATCAAACCGGTGTGCCTCCACCATCAGTTCCACCGAGTCCGCGATGTTCTCGCGGGAGGGGAGTGAGTACCGCATTCCCTCGTGGCCCATGGCAACCCCGTCACAGATCCCTATCACTCCGAACTCGAAGGGCACGCCTCCTGCCGCCGCCACCCCTTCCCTGATCTTCTGGGCAAGCATGCGCAGGTGGGTATGACCGGGCACGATATCGTTCCAGGCATTGGCGATCCCGATATACGGGAGTTCCATTTCACGGTCCGAAACTCCAAGGGATCGCAGGAGCGACCTGTTCGGCGCCCGCTGATACCCTTTCTTCACCTCGTCGCTCCGCATCATGCGAAATCTCTGGTCTCCTCTGCAAATGTCTTTTTCCTGAACTATAATCAAATCCGCTGCTCTATCCCTGGAAGATACCTTGTTTGAGGGAGCAGCAGGGGTTCTCACACCCACCCGGGATGTCAGGTCCTTCGATAAAGAGCGGCTGCGTCTATCAGTGAGCGGGCGAATGCAGGAGAGAAGTAGGCATGGGTATAGGTGGCCAGGACTTCACCTGCATAGAGGCCATCCTTCCCCTCCGCGATACCCGCGCCCCGACTGAGCCGTATGGCAAACCTGGCGTCTGAGTGGCAATCGACGCGGGAATAGTGGAACTCGTGGCCCCGTATACGACCCCCCCCTTCAGGCGCCAGACGGGGTCCGCCCGTCCAGGTGCCGTCCGAGTATCCAAGGGCCTGGACTTTTTTCGTCATGCATGCATCTGCGGGGAGTATACCTGCCATCCGGTGTGATTCTTCCCCAGTGAGGCTCTCGCAGAGGTAGAGAAGCCCCCCGCACTCTGCGTAGATCGGCATCCCGTCGTCAGCTGCGTGTGCCAGTGGGATCCGGCAGGATGAGGATTCCAGGGAGGCAGCGTAGAGTTCCGGGTAGCCACCCCCCAGGTATACTGCATCCACCCCGGGGAATGCATCCCCGATCGGGGAGAAGGGGACCAGTTCCGCACCGGAGCGCACGAGGAGGTCGAGATTGTCCTGGTAATAGAAACAGAATGCCGCATCCCGGGCAACACCTATCCTTGACCTGGTGCCCCGTGTATTCTCCTCATATGCGAAACCGGACAGCGGCGGGGAAGCACTGGCTATCTCCAGTATCAGATCAATGTCACAGTGCTCCTCGATCAACTCGCCGAGACCCTCTGCAGGTGCGGTCTCGTGCGCCATCTGCAGCCCGAGGTGGCGGCTCTCGATCTCAAGGCCGGGTGTCCGGGGGATATACCCGAGGGCGGGTACGGTGCGGCTGGCATCGATCAGTTCCCGGTGCCGGGGGCTCCCCAGGCGGTTGAAGACCACCCCCGCAATCTTCACCCCGGGTTCATACTCCACAAATCCCCTCACCAGTGCGTGAACGCTCCTGGACATGCCCCGGGCATCCGCAACGAGGAGCGCCGGCGCGGAGAGGATGCGCATCACGTGCACGGTGCTCGCCAGGTCGCCCCCGTCCAGGCCGTCGTACATCCCCATCACCCCCTCGATGACCGCGATATCGGCTCCCCTGCAGGCCCGGGCAAAGGTTTCGGCGACCCCTTCCACACCCATCATGAACGCATCGAGGTTCCGGGATACGCGGCCGCATATGGCCGTGTGGTGGGTGGGATCGATGAAATCAGGACCCACCTTGAAGGGCTGGACTTTATATCCCCTCCTGACCAGCGCATCCATGATCCCGCGGGCTACCGTGGTCTTCCCGCACCCGCTGTGGGTCCCGGCGATCACAATCCTGGGAATATCAATCAAGGTCCTCAATCCCTCCAATGCCTCTTGTGAGTGGTTACCGCTGCCTGCTCTTTTTGGTATGCCCGGATATGGTCTCCTTCCCGGGAGATCACCGTGCAGCCTTCAGCTACCCGATCCCCCACTGGGCGAGCGTGGTACGGGACGGGTCGATATCTGCCCACCCCCACCCGAGAGCCTCGATGATCCGGGAGATGGGCTGTCTCACCGTCTTCTCCATCATCATCTCCCAGTCTACCTGGAACTCCGGGGGGACCTGGTCCCCGTACTCGAAGCAGAGAACGTCCGTCTTCTGGTATTTCGAGGTCACATTCCTGATATAGACCCTCTTTGGCTTGCTTCCTTTGGCAAACTCCATCCCCAGGTGCTGGTTCGCGTACCTGGCGCCCCGGACGTGTGCGTCGTCCGTCTGGTAGTCGGAGAGATCTTTTCCAATCCCTCCGGGAATGCCGATCTCGTCCAGGGTGAACTTCCCGGCCCGGAAATCCCTGATCACCTCTCCCAGGTAGAGTTTGACCGCATCGTATCCCTGACCCATGAGTATCAGCTCCATCACCCTGCGCTGCACCACTTTGGTGATCTGCGGATAGTCGCTCCGGCGGATCTCGAAGCCCACGATATCGATCTCGTCCACCGTGGCACCCTCCTTCCAGACGAGGTGCCCTGCGTACCGTTTCTTCTTCCCGGCCTGGAAGAACCGCTCATACACCTTCTCGAACTTGATCGAGAAGTAATGGGTGTCAGCGTTCAGCTCCCTCTTTGCAAACTCCCTGTAGCTCGCGTTCAGTGCCGCTTCTATCTCCCTGGCCTTTTGAATCGTCTCCTCCGGACCGAGACCCGGGAGCGCCACCATGCAGGAGTCGGTGTCCCCGTAGATGACACGGGAGCCGAGGGACTCGATCACGTTCCTTGTATGTTCTATGATGGCCCGCCCGACGGAGGTGATTGCAGCACCTATCTCCCTGTCATAGAGCCGGAATCGCGTATACCCGCTGACCCCGTAGTAGGTATTCATGATCACCTTGAGCACGTTCTGCTGCATGTCGTAGATGACATACTCCGGCGAGCCGAACGGGTAACGGTTTCTCATGGCCTTCTTCTCGTCCCTCTCCACCAGGAGGTCGCTGATGATGCTCCGGGTGAGTCCGTCCGGATGCCTGCGGAACCGCACCCCGTTCGGGGCCCGGAGCTCCCCCTGCGGATCTTTTGTCTCGGGGGAGGCGTTTATGGTCATCATGGCCATGGGGTAGAGGGATTTGAGGTCAAGGACCACCACGTTCTCCTTCACCCCCCTGCTCGGGTCAAAGACCGTCGCACCTTCGAACTCCTCGGCAGGCGCATACCCTTTTGAGGGGAGGACATACCTGCCATGAGCCTTCCGCAGCACGAAGATGTCGATGACATTCGAGGAGTTCAGGGTTTTTTCGAGCGGGCAGCCCACGTACCTCGCGATCTCCCTGTAGAACTCGATGATACGGTTCTTTTCGTTGATGGCCACGCAGAGCTCCACATCCTTGTGGTTATACTCAACGAGGAGACAGGGGTCACTCTTCCAGAGATCGCTGATGGTCCCCTTGTAGCGGATCTTCGTCTCTCCCACCTCCGCCTCCGCCACCGCGTCCAGCCGGTAGGACTCCTTCTGCGTGGCATGCATCTTCCGGTAAGCGAGGAGGAGGTCAAATGTCGCCCGACCCCTGAGCGCCAGCCTCTCCACCTGCCCCTCCAGCCTGGAGAGCATGGTGGGTGAGAGAGAGAGAGTCTCCATCCTGCGGACGATATAGGGGAGATCGAACTCCATGAAGTTCCAACCCGAGAGGATATCGGGGTCGGTCTCCCGGATGTGGACAGCAAATCCCTTCAGCATCTCTGTCTCGGATGGATAGACCTGGATATGATGCCTGGCGGGGTCGAAACACCCGGATTTCCGGGGGGCCATATCAGCACACGAGGACGCATCGGAATCAAGGTCGGGAGGCAGATGGAGGAAGGTCGAGTAGCGATCCAGGTAGGAGTCCCAGCAGGTGATGCAGATGATGGCATCGCGGCCTGGTTCGGGAAAGCCCCGGTGGTCCTCGCACTCGATATCGAGCATGCAGACCCGCGCAGGCGCATAGACATCGGCAGGATGGATATCCCGGTAGTCCGCTGCGGTTCCAGGTGACGACACCCCCCCTGTGAGACGGGTATCTATCATGAACCGGGTGGCAAAAGGAATGTCGGCTTCAAAATGCCTGTAACGGTCCCTGACATCCCGCACATCGGTGGGCCTGGCAGTATAGAGACGAACTACCCTGTCTCCCAGGATCGAGGTGTGAACCGCACCCCAGTCAGGGGTGGCCTGGGAAGGCGGCGCACTCCGTTCGACCTGCGCGACAGGGGCGTAGAAGTACGGGCGAAAGCCGGTCACCTCCAGGTGCCGGGCGGTCCCGTCCGGTTCCCTCCCGAAGATATGGATGAGGGGGCCGCCAGGGGTGTTTGAGTATTCCACCTGTATGATGGATACGCTCAGTTCTCGGGAGGGGGAATCGCAGGATGCGGGGGCTTTTGCTTCCTCCTCTCCACGTTGACCCGCACTTCCCATCACGCTTCAAACCCCGAGGTCTTTGCAGAGACCCATCACGAACTCACCCGCGTTCTGGAAATGCGACTGTTCCCAGGCGTCCATCTTCCATTCCAGGATATCGCGGACGCCATCTCTCCCGATGACGGCAGGAACCCCGATGGAGCATCCTTTGAAGTCATACTCCCCGTCAAGGATGCAGGAGCAGGTGAGAGTTGACCTGCGGTCCTCGGCAACTGCCTGGATCAACCCGGCGATATGGTAGGCAGGCCCAAACACCGTCCCACCTTTTCCTTTGATGATCTCCATGCTGGCCCCGCGCAGGTTCCCGAGGATCTCATCTCTCACAGGGTTCCTGACAGGGTCCTTGAGGTGGCTGAAGAGGGGCACCTGGAACTCCCCGTGATCGCCGATGACCCAGGGGTCTCCCTTGATACCTTTCTTCCTGAGTTCCAGCCCAAACCTGGCGGAATCGAGCTGGCCACCGAACCCAAGGCATTTCTGAGGAGAGAGCCCGTTCTTGCGACACAGGTAATAGTTGTTTGCGTCCATGGGGTTGGTGACGGTGATCAAAACCCCGTCAAAGCCCCGGAGCGCCTGGCTGCACTCGAACGCCACCGGGAGGTTGCTCTGGAGGAGATCTGCTCTCGTCTTCACGTCGGGGTTGCGGGGGAGCCCTGCAGAGAAGACACAGATGTCGCTGTGCTTCACCTCTTTCCAATCGGTGCTCACCGGTATGTCCAGCCCCGTATGCTGGATATCCAGCACCTGGGAATGCAGGAAAGCCGGCACTGCGTCATACATGACCAGCTCGTCCGCAAGCCCGAGAATTGCCGAGAGGTATGCAATCTCCCCCCCTATCCTGCCCACTCCCAGCACCGATAGTGTCGTCATACTCTTCTATCATTCTGCGGCCGGAGAATAAATAATTACAATCACTGTGATCTCTTCTCTACATGCTGAAACTCGTACCCGGGCCGGTCGAGGCCGGTGGTATTTCGCTCAATAACCACCTCCTGCTGGCCGCAGGGATCCTCGGCACCACCGGCGCCTCTCTCTCCAGGGTCCTTTCGGAAGGCGCCGGCGGGGTGGTCACCAAGTCCATCGGCCCCCTCCCCTTCGAGGGTCATCCCGGCCCATGCCTTGTCCCCGTGGAAGGGGGTCTCCTGAATGCCATGGGGCTTCCCAACCCCTCGATGGAGTTCCTGGACGAACTGATGCTCCTGGCGGGAAAACCCGTCATCGTCAGTATATTCGGGGGCAGTCCCTCCGAGTTCGCCACGGTGGCGGGATGGTTTTCGGGAAAGGTGAGGGCAGTGGAACTGAACCTCTCCTGTCCCCACGCCGCGGGGTACGGGGCTTCCCTCGGGAGTGATCCAGTTCTCGTGGAGGAGTGCACCCGGGCGGTTGCCAGGAGCGGGGTGCCCACCTGGGTAAAACTGACTCCGAACGTGACCGATATCAGGGAGATTGGGAGGGCAGCCGAGCGCGGCGGGGCGAGTGCGCTGGTGGCTATCAACACCGTAAAAGCCATGCGCATCTCGGTCGGGCTGCGGCGGCCCGTGCTTGGGAACCGGATGGGGGGGCTCTCCGGGAGAGCGGTGTTTCCGGTGGCGGTGCGGTGCGTGTATGAACTCTACGAGGCCTGCTCCATCCCTATCATCGGGTGCGGGGGTATTTCCAGTGCAGACGATGTCCTGGAGATGATGATGGCCGGGGCAACAGCTGTGGAGATAGGGACTGCAGTCATGGATGACATCTCTGTATTCACCAGGATCAAGAGGGATCTCTACAGTCCGGATGGAGAACCTGCAGACACGATTGTGGGGTGTGCCCATGACTGACCAATTGCCCCTGCCGGTCAGGATCACAGGGGTGACCAGGGAGACCCCTGCTGTCCGGACCTTCCACTTTGACAGGGAGATCTCCTTTATCCCGGGCCAGTTCGTGATGGTATGGGTCCCCGGGGTGGATGAGATCCCCATGGCCCTCTCGTCTGCATCATCTATCACTGTCCAGCGCGTCGGGGAGGCGACCTCTGCGCTCTTCTCCCTCCGGGATGGGGACACGCTCGGGATCAGGGGTCCATTCGGGAACGGCTTTCCACCTTCCCAAAGAGTCCTTGCGGTGGCGGGGGGCGTGGGGGCGGCCCCTCTCCTGCCGGTTGTACGGGCAGGGGGAGTGAAAAAAATGCTTCTGGGTGCGCGTTCAGCTGCTGATCTCCTCTTCCCCGCCATTTTCAAAGAGTCCACTGATCTTGCCATTTCCACCGATGACGGGTCCCTGGGGCATCACGGATTTGTGGCAGATCTTCTGAAGGACGAGGATCTCCACCAGTTTGACTATCTCTTCTGCTGCGGTCCCGAGAGGATGATGGCTGCCATATTAGCCTTCCTTGTGCATTCAGGCTGTCCGGAGAAGGGATTCTTCAGCCTGCACCGCTACATGAAGTGCGGACTGGGTGTGTGCGGCTCATGCTCCATCGATCCCCACGGGTTGAGGGTCTGCAGGGACGGCCCGGTGTTTTCAGGGGACATTCTTGTGAAAAGCGAATTTGGGCATTACTCCCGCGATGCCTGTGGAAGGCGGCGCCCTATATAACTGTATGCAGTACCATTGTTTTCAAAGAATGAAATATAATCAATTTTCAGGTTATTTTAATTTAAATTATAGCAAAACGCCAATGCTGTGCAAAAATCATTTAGAAAGTTATTAATAACACCAGAAAGGATTTTAATTTTGAACCTATACGCAAAGTGAATTTGTGGGTTATGGTATAGGTAGGACATTTGAGAGAGGTGTGTAAAAAATGGTGTTTCATCCCCCAGTAGCAATCGTCGCGAAAGCTGGCGATGCTGGGAAGTACAAAGTAGGCATCCCCGCATGGAACATGATCGTTCGTGGATTCATGTCCGGTGCATACATCGCTATGGGTGGCGCTCTCGCGACCGTCTGTAGCACTGGGATTATGGCAAGCGATGCCGCACTCCGGTACGGCACCGCGAGTGCTGGTTTTTCCCAGCTCATTCTGGGAGCAGTGTTCCCTGTTGGGCTTATCATCACCGTGCTGACAGGCGCAGAGCTGTTCACCGGTGACGCGATGCTTGCACCGATGGCCGCATTCATCCACAAGATCAGCTGGGCACAGGTCCTGACCCTGTGGGTCTTTGTCTATATCGGCAACCTGATTGGTTCGATCTTCTGGGCATATCTTATGGCAAACGGTCCGTATGTTGCATTTGATGCGGCAGGAGTCGGTACGGTCACCGCATTTGGTTCCCGTGCAATAGCGATTGCAGGTGCAAAGGTGAGTTATGTCGGCACGATGGGTATGTGGTCAGCTTTCCTGAAGGGAATTGGCTGCAACTACCTTGTCAACCTCGCCATCCTGCTCGGTATCTGCGCTGACGATGCGGCAGGCAAGTTCTTCGGGATCTGGTTCCCGATCATGGCCTTCGTTTCCAGCGGGCTGGAACACTCAATCGCCAACATGTACTTCATCCCGGCAGGTATCTTCACCCAGGGATTCATCACTGATCCCACAAAGATTAACGCAAGCATTAACTGGGTTACAATGTGGACGAGTAATGTCATCCCGGTTACGCTTGGTAACATCGTCGGAGGCTTGTTCTTCGTCGGTGTCATCTACTGGGTTGCGTTCCGCAAAGAGATCGCAGCACTGAAGTAGATTAACCACCTATATTTTTTCCGATGAAAATCGGAAATGTCGATGTGAAGGTTTCAATCCTCGCGGTTGCGGTGTTTGTCATCTTCACCATTTTTTTGCTGGTAGCATCCGTGTTCAGTCCGGAGGTGAGATCCCAGCTCATCTGGTTGATCCCATGCCTTTTGATGCTTCTTTTGATCCCTACTGCCCTCAATTATATGAGCCGCAAGGAGTATGCCGATCTGACACCACTCTATGCTGCACAGGCAAAGACGGTACGGATCAAACTGATCAACGAAGGGATGGTGGGGAAACCGGTGCGGATTGAGGGTGTTGTGGAAAAGGTCCATTACCAGTTTCTGAACCGCCCGCAATACCTGGTTGCAGACCGCTCGGGGGCGATCTCGGTCAAGATGTTCACCAGTGCTGATGAGGATGTGAAGGTCAATGATATCGTTGAAGTACTCGGGCAGGTCATTCACCGGTACATTGTCACTGGAGATCCGGTCATTAACTGTGTTTCTATAAAAAAGATAAAAAAAACACAGCAGTCTGAGAAATCTTAAATTAACAAATCTTGTAATAATCTTCGAAGAACCGAAGGGAAAACCCCTTTCAAGAGATGAGTATTCAGGGCAGGTATACCGATGGTAAATTCAACGCCGGTCACGCAATCTGACAACAATGTAACCAGGTGGCTGGAATATGCAATCCCCCTTCTCTCATTCGGGGGAGCGCTTTTTGCGGTCCTCTTCTGGGTAATGGATGCCCGGATAGATATCAGGATTACCATTCTTGGATGCGTCTTTGCTTCCTGGGTGCTTGCCTACCTTGCATGGATACGGCCAAAAAAAGATATTGTGGCCCTTTCAACACCAATATATTCATTCATCTTTCTGGCAGTTCCAACAGATCATTTCTCTGCAGTCATCCTCGAATTGCTCTATGCAGTAAGCCTTACCATACTCCTTGTTCGGCTGAAATACCGTTTCGGCACACACGGTAGAGCCGCAACTGACGGAAAAGAACTGGTAGAACCGCTCAGGACGTATGTGGAAAAAACCCGGGATTTATGGACCGGTATCAGCCCGGACGCAGCGCATCATGCAACAGTCACATTTGTCAGGTTTGCCGAAGGGGAATATGAAGAAGCGATGCTCCGATCCAACACTGCCACCGGGCAAGATGAGGATGCGGCGGAGACCCCGTACCTGCAACACGCGTTCATGATTGTTTCAGAGCATGCAACACTATTGGATCAATCACTTCCCCGGCCGGAAACCTATATGACTTTTCCTGCCGAAGATGCTGACTTTCTGGCGCTCCCCATCCCTCCTTCCCAGGATAAAGACCAGGAGTTTTATGCGACACTGGATAATGCCCTCCTCCTGTTATTCAGTGCTGCATGGAATGCATCAGCAACAGATCACCCCCATCTTCTTGCGTGCCAGGCGTTTGCCCACAGACTCATGAGCTCAGACTGATCCCAGCGTGGTCCGGATAAAAACAGTAAAGCCCTCAATCCCGCGACGCCCTTATAGTCGCGGGTCAGGATCATCTTTAATATCCTGTCTCTTCTCGTTGTGAAACCCCTTTTGACTGCCCACGAATTTGAGGATATGAGTGCTCAACAGGATAGGGATGTCGACTGTGGTGAGGATGGCTTCGCCACAGTCAAGAGTATATACCTCCATTTTTGCCTCCTCGCTGTTTTGTGTGGGGGGACTGAATCGAGGTTGTTCTCTGCATACCCATTCAGTCACTCCAACCGCCGCCGCTTTTCGCGTGTAGTACAAGGTTTCAGAATAATCCTCCCATCAAGGAAAACCCATTGGCAGCCGAAGTGATGCCCCAGTTTCGAAAGGTGGAACCTTCGCGGCAATTTCGTGGGTTGCGGCCCGGCATCGCATGTGGGGGTGTGGGGGGGCGGACAGCCCCAACAATTTGTATCCGGTGCATCAATCCTACCCACACGAGATAGCGAAGAGCCCCATTTTTTTCGACCACGCACACGAATACAGGAAATCAGGTTCTGGTTATTTCACTCTGACGAGAGAGAACGTCAACAAATGAAAGGATTTCCTGAAATGGATCGCATGAGGGGCTCGAGCGCGACCGGGATCGTAGGGAAGAGTGCAACTTCGCGTACGGTGGTCATCGAGTCGACGAGCGCGACCCTGACTTACCCTATTTTCGCCTTTTTTTCATCCGTTCCCGGATATAGATGATCTTTCCAACCTCATCTTTTGACTGTCGTTCGTCTACCTCAAAAAGGTCCAGGGAGCGTATGAGGTCGAAGAATTTTTTAAACCCGTAATTTCGTGAGTCAAATTCCGGGCTCTTCTTCTGGATGTTCTGCCCGACAAGGCCGAGTTCGGCCCAGCCCTGTTCATCCGATGAATCCTCGACACTGTTTTTTAATAATTTCAGGAATTTCTGGTCATTCTTCATGTCTTTGAAGACAGAATCGTCCTTGTACACAGGGACGGCTGCCCCAACAGATTCCGTCGGCCGCAGGATCTCCGTGTAGATGAATTTGTCACACGCATCGACGAATGCCTTGGGAGTCTTCTCCTCCCCGAATCCATACACTATCAAACCGGATTCCCGGATTCGTGAGGCAAGGCGGGTGAAATCGCTGTCACTTGACACCAGGCAGAAGCCATCCAGGTTTCCGGCGTGGAGCAGGTCCATCGCGTCGATGATGAGCGCACTGTCCGTTGCATTTTTTTTGGCCGTGTAGTTGAACTGCTGGATCGGGATGATCGAATTCGAGAGAAGGACATCTTTCCATCCCTGGAGCTGGGGTGTCGTCCAGTTGCCGTAGATCCGTTTGACGGACGCCACGCCGTATTTGGCAACTTCGTCAAGCAGGTTCTTGATGATGCGTGCCTGGGCGTTCTCCGCATCAATGAGTACCGCCAGTTTCTTCTGGCGTTCGATCGGTGGCAACGAATAATCCATTGATTCAACATCCTTTTTGAAAGAATTTAATATTGATTATTGATTCGGGATCAAATGATAGAATGAAAGTTCATGATTCTCTCACAGGATTATTCCTCGTTCTCAGATCGGGGGTAAACTGATGACTCCCTCCTTGTTGGGGGAACGATCCAATGAGTGGATCCAGGATAGAGTGATCCGGGACCTATTCCTTTCCCTCATCTCCTGAAAATTTCCGGCATTCTGTGACGCAGAGACAGCACTGCATGATGGCACTCCTGGCGATCAACCGTGCACGCGGCGCCATGCACATCAGCAGCCATTTTAGTCGCAGCATCTATTTCACGGCGAGATGAGCACATTCCAATAAAAGATATTTGAGGTGGAAACCGCACACACTACTCAATGGACGATCCAGAAATACTCGATCTCACTCCGGTAACCATCGCGGATTACGGCGTCTGCGGCTATAAAGACGTGCAGAAACATGTCGAGCTTCAAAGAAAAATCCAGTGGTTTACAGAATATTACCCGAAAGGATTGAGGATAAAGGCGCTCGTTTCAAAAAAAGACGGCTACCAGGGTATGCTCGAATACATCCCCGGACGATTTGCCCACCGTCCCGTGGACGCAGACAGTTACATGTTCATTCACTGTCTATTCGTAGGATTCAGGAACGAGTTCAAGGGAAAGGGATATGCGTCTTCTCTGATTGACGCCTGCATTCAGGACGCGAAAAGTGCCCGCATGAAAGGTGTCGCGGTGGTCACGAGGAAAGGCCCGTTCATGGCAAAGAGAGACATCTTCATCAAAAAAGGGTTTGTTCCGGTAGATACCGCGAAGCCGGACTTCGAATTGCTGGCCCTGAAATTCGATCCGGATGATGTGGGTCCGCGTTTCCGGAACACGATTGGAAAAAACCGGGACCTGTATACTGAAGGGCTGACCATCCTCCGTTCGCCCCAGTGCCCCTATTCCGAAAAGAACGTGGTTGCCATCATGGAAACCGCAAGGAACAAGTACGGCCTTACTCCCCGGTTAATTGAACTGGAGGATGCGGATGCGGTACAGAGTGCGCCATGTGCATTCGGGACGTTCTGTATCCTGTATGACGGGGAGGTCATCAGTCATCACCCGATCAGCAATACGCGGTTTGTGAATATCATGGAAAAGATCAGGGGATGATGTTCAGGACAAGGATCGATGAAGACGACGATTCGCGCATGCTACTGGAAGTGCAGCACGTTTCCCTTCGAGATGATTGAGAGGCACTTTGCGTCCGATAAGTCGGTAATCTCCAAAGCCCGCGAGATGCTGATGCCAGAGGAATACCAAGATTTCGTGGAGCCGTATCTCTCTCGTGAGTTCCTGTCGGGAAAATCCGGATAAAAAAGAAAAATAGCCTGATCATAAAAAATCCAAGAGTAGATTAAGGGGCTCCCTGAAAATCGACAATCAATGAATTAATACTTACACCACGCCAACCACTGCTACAGGGATTACATGGATATCCTCACTCTACTCCGGCAGCACGAACCGGAACTGAAGAGACGATTCGGTATCGCGAAGATAGGTATATTCGGCTCATGTGCACGCGGAGAGGAACGGCCGGACAGCGATGTGGATGTTCTCGTCATCTTTCAGAAGGGAAAAAAGACCTTCGACAATTTCATGGGGACCAAATTCTATCTTGAGGACCTTTTCCGACGGAGAGTTGACCTCGTCACGGAAGCGGCGCTGAAACCTCTCATCCGCGATCCTATCTTAAAGGACGTCCTGTATGCATAGGTCCTAACTCCTCTATCTCAATGATATTTCAGAGGCAATAGAGAATATCCGGTTATATGTCGGGGGGCTCACATTCAGGGAGTTTCAAAACGACCGGATGCGGGTAGACGCAGTTGTCCGGAATTTCGAGGTTATCGGGGAGGCGGTCAAAAATTTGAGTGATGAATTGAAGGCTCAATTCCCAGATACAGACTGGAAAGCCGTTGCGGGGTTCCGAGATACCCTGATCCACGGCTATTTCGGCATCGACCTCGAGATCCTCTGGGACATTATTGTAAATAAGATTCCGGTGTTGGAGAAAGAGGTAGCCGATATGATCGCGTATGAAAACGCGAAGTCAAGAACCTGAATTTTAATACTAAATTCGCTGCCAAGGAACCTGGCAATCTATGAAACTCAGATATAGCCTTCATTACGAGTGACGCCAACTCTTTGTACTGATTCATCAACAATTTCCCCATCGTAACGAAATACTGCCGTTTGAGAATTTTTGTATCTTTTTCCAGATGGTACCTCTCGTTTCAGAACTAGGACGACCAGTTCAGATATCTCACGTACAAGACCGGCCTGTCCGGCGCAGTCACCGGATTTGACTCACCGGCGATCAACCCGATCTCCCGGGCGTGAGCGGGTCAGCCGGGAATTCCCATCAGGACCATTTTTTGCAGTGGATTGTTTTTTTTCTCTGGAGAATCCCATTTTACAATCATATAACCCTCCCCTTCTTGTCCCAGGTTGTCCCCCTGCCTTGAGAGGCGGAGCGTTTTGTGAAAGGGCGATGTCGATTACCAGTAATACGTTGCTATCGTAAAAGCGGTAAATATCACTGGGGTGGGGGGGCAGAGCACGAAGTGCGAGCCCCCGGGTGCGCAAGTATTCCAAAATGATTTTCCAGTGCCTTTTTCATCTGATGGCCGGGCGGCTGAGAGTTACGGAGCATACAGATCGAAGGAATTAATGCATCAGAAAAAGACCGGACGTGCATGAAACTCATAGCGGTCATTATTGCCCTCTGCCTCCTGACCGGTTCAGCTGCCGCACTTTCCCTGCCGCACATGGCGTTCTTCACCCGGCCAACCATCACCCCTGACCTTGTACATGTGGCTTCGTTCGAAGGCGGAGAACGGTTTCAGGCTGGCGACTACCCGGTCATCGTCCTCACCGGCTCCTATCGTCAGATGGGCCGGCAGTACGGCGGCCTGATGAAGGCCGAACTGAACGAGGAGTACGCATTCCTGCTCGATACCCTCACCAAACGGGGGTTCACGCAGGAAGAGATACGACAAGCCGGGCAGGAAATAACGGCATTGTATCCGCAGCGCGTAAAGGAGATCTTTCTTGGTATGGCGGAGACCTCGGGCCTGACACCCGATGATATCGCTGTCCTCTACTATGGGGCAATCTTCCAGCTCATTGCGAAACCTCCCGTTCCGGTGTCCTGCTCGTACCTTGCCGCATGGGGGGACTATACAAAGGACGGATCCGTGGTGGTCTCCCGCAACTGGGACCTGGACGATGCAGTAATGCCGTTCACGAAATGGTATGTCCTTACAGTGTACCGGCCCACGGACGGCAGCAACAGCATCGCAACCTGGAGCCCCGCGGGGATGCGTCCCGAGACCTTCATGAACAGCAAAGGGATTTTCATCGCTGACGACAACTCCGGTCTTGCCGATACCGCGCCGGAGACCCGCCCGGAGTTCATCACGGAATTCTTCCGTTTCATGCTCGATTATTCGGACCTGAAAGGACTGGACGCCGGCATCCGCGGCGCCAGCCCGGATGTTGCATGGATCGTGGATGTTGCAGGACCGGATGGATCGTATGTCTACGAGAAGATGACCAACAGAACGCTGGTGAGGACCGGTGACGGGGTCATCGCAGCAGCCAACCATTTCGTTGACCCGTCCTGGAACCTGCCTGCACCTCCCGCACACTCCCTCAACCGGTACAACAATCTCCTCCGGCAGGCAGAAGAAGCAAAGGGGTCGATCGATACCGCAAGGATGATGCAGATCCGTGACGTCTGCCTTGAGGACGGCGGGTCAAAGTTCTGCCATTCCGAACTCTTTGGCGCGAAGTATTCCAGTAATCACCAGGTTGTTTTCGTGCCGGAGTCGCGGACACTCTGGATGAAGGCAATGGACCGGGACTGGCAGAAGGTCGAGCTTGCCCCGTTGTTTGGGAAATGAATGCATGGGAGAGAGATTTTTAACCGGATCCCGGGCCGGACGGGAAGATTCTCTCCCCATTTTTTCCAATTTCCCAGTGTTACAAGGAGACGAGTGGATCAACTCTGGAAGCAGTATCGAGAAACCGGCATCATTCCAGTTATCGGGAAGGCAATGGGACGGCCGAAGAAACCGGTAACTGATGAAGAATCCGGCGAGGGTGATTAAGCATACCTGCAGTTCTAAAAATGTCTGTATTTAGAGACATTCGAATAAATTAGATTTTTTTAATCGATTATTTATTTTCATACAGGCCGTAAGAGGAGGACTAAAGTAGCGAAGAAAAAATTATTTTTTTGAATATCGGTAACCCGCCTTCTTAATTTGTTGATCTAAAAAAGATCCTTTAGATGCAGCATTCATGAAGTCAGTGAAAGTAGATTCGGATACTCCATCATATTCATATAGGTGATAAGTTGGACTATTCAATATGAATTAAACTATTCAATCATTTCTATTATATTATTTTCATCAGCCTCCACCCGCCAAAACTCCCCCGTCTCCATAAAGTACAGGTACCCGGAAACCGTCGTACCAAGAAGCTGCTGTGCCGCCTCCACATATACCGCCATCGAGACCTTGTTCTCCTCCGCCTTCAAAGTGTAAACATCCGAAGAAACTGCCTCGCTCTTATAATCAATCACCACCCATGTCCCATCCTCAAGCTCGCACAACCGGTCAATCTTTCCCGTTACCCGTTTACCCTCAACAGTAACAACAAACGGCAGCTCGCAGAACTCCCGCTTCACCCACTGCATTAGATCTGATTCACGAAACCGGGCAACGATTTCCTCGCATTGCTGGACAGCGTCCGGATCATTCACGCCATATTCCTGGCACACGACGCGGGCATCCCGCCCCCGCAGGACCTCGTGGATGATGGTGCCCTTCGTCGTACCGTCAATTCCCGGCAGGTACCGCGATTCTGCAGCTTCTTTACTTGACGGAATACCTGGTGAAACAGCCTTCTCGAGTTCCGTCACCGAGTACACCCGCATCCGGTCCGCCCCCTTTTCGAACACCTGCGGGGTCCACGTCCCGCTTTTACCGGCACATTGATCCGGGACTGTTATCAGCTCCGGCCTGACTTGTCCCGTCTCCGCCGGAATTGCCGCCGGATCGCTGGTGATCGTCAACCGGACAACACCCTCATCAGGAGAAAGCAGCATTCCGCCGGCCGCGATCGCGTCGCCGGTGATGTCCAGTGCTGAAAAGATCCATTCGATCCTCGATGTCGCAAGGTTTATCGACAATTCCGGGTTCTCAGGGGCAGTCCCGCTCATAATTAGGTGATCCCTCGCCCGGGTCAGCGCAACGTAGAGTAGCCGTTTCTTCTCCGCACGTTCTTTCTGCCGCTGCATCTCGCGGAGCGCAGCCAGCACAGGCATCTCTACGAGATCGTAATTTTCCTCTGGATCGGGGACTTTGATGCCGACGAGGAGCGGGTTGTCGCCGATCATGATCGGAGGAAACTTCTCCCGGAACCGCATGCCCATGTCCGGCACAAAGACGATAGGGAATTCAAGACCCTTTGCCGCATGCACGGTCATGATGTTGACGGCATTCTCCGCGAGGGCATCGAGCGGTGCCTCTCCTTCCCGCTCATCCTCGTCCATAGCGGTCCGGAGATCGGCAGTAAAGTCGGCGAGCGCGTACGACCCTGCCTCCTCCCGGACCCGGGCCATAGCAACCATCTTTTCGATATTGGCGAGGATCTGTTTCCCATCCGGAAGAGCAGCATAGATGGTATAGATACCGGAATTGGAGAGGATCCGGCGGATGAGCGCAACGAGGCTGATACGGCCTGCATAATTCCTCCATTCAGTAAGAAGATCGCGTGCATGCACGGCATTGACCGATCCGCTGTTCTCCGAATAATTCTGTAGCTTTTCCCAGAGCGTCCGCCCTCGTTCCTGTGCAATGCTGAAAAGTTCCGGATCGGGAAGACCGAAGTACGGGGACCGGAGTGCACCGGCCAGGCTGATATCGTCGTGTCGGTGTTCGAGGAACCGGAGGAGATTATACAGGTCATACACCTCCTGCCGGGAATAGAACCCCGTGCCTCCATGCACATAGAAGGGAATCCCATACGAGCTGAGCGCAGACAGGTAGTATGCGAGATTGGTCCGCTGTTCAAGGAGAATGGCGACATCCCCATACCGGGCCGGTCTCTCCACGTATGTCCGGTCCTTTGTTTCTTCGTACACTCCCAGGGGGCGTTCGTGAGTGAGACTATAGATTCTCCGTGCCACCATATCTGCCTCGTTCCGTTTCGAGGCGGCAGTATCATCGCCGCCGGGTGCAAGCATCAGTTCGAGAGAACCGGCATGCCCGATCCGGTCGTCAGATGCGAGGATCTGCTCGTACCCAAATTCCCATGGTTTCTCGGCCGATGCAAACAGCCGGGCAAAAAGGACATTGGTCAGGCCGATCACTTCCTTCGTGCTCCGGAAACTCGTATCGAGGTTCACCACCCGGCCTTGGCACGCGGAAAGGATAATTCGCTGAGCCTCCTTGAACCGGGTAACATCGGCGTCCCGGAAGAGGTAGATCGACTGCTTGGGATCGCCGACGATGAAGAGGCATTCGGTCTCGGGAGTC
>JALOPW010000043.1 GCA_025453675.1 Methanolinea sp. | reverse complement strand
GGGGGCTCGAGGCTTTCAGGATCTATCGAGCGGACCCGTTCTGCATCCTCTTCCAGGAGGAGAACGTGGCCATTGAATGCCCTGGTGCAGCACTTCCCGCACAAGTCGCATAAGAACCCCACCTCCTCGATAATGGCGGCGAGCTGCTCCAGAGGATAATGGCTCAGCGCCTCCATCTCCTGCCGGCGGCTGGCGATGTGCCGGGAAAATGGTTCAGGCAGCAGGGGATGCATCGTCCTCTGCAGTACATCTGGGACTGATGAGATGAAAAAACCCGGAGAATTCAGCCACCCCTTTCGGACTATCCCGGGATCAGATGGCATCCCTCTGCAGCGGGCAGGTGAGGCAGTGCCCACCACCCCGTCCCCTGGAGAGCTCGGATCCCGCGACCTCGATGACGTCAATACCCGCCTCCCTGAAATTCCTGTTCGTGCAGGTATTCCGGTCGTACGCCACCACCTTGCCAGGCTTAAGAGCCAGCACATTGTTCCCCTCATCCCACTGCTCCCTGGCGGCCTGGTATTCATCGCCGCCGGTGGGGATGACCGAGAGGCGGTCGACCCCAAGGGCATCGGTGATGGCACCGAGGAGATCGGCTTCGCGGGTCACCTCGAAGAGCCGGCCACCTCTCCCTGCACGGATGCTATACGCTTTGATCCTGCCGATGACCTCCGGAAATACCGTGACCGTGTCCTGGTCGAGCATGGTGCAGACCGTGTCAAGGTGCATGTGCGCCCGGTCATGGCTCATCTGTGCCACGATGACCCTGTTGACCGCACCGGACGAGAGGAGGACGCGGGAGATCTCCTCTACCATAGGTCCCCCTGTCCTCTCACCCATGCCCACAAGAAGGGTCCCCCTGCCGATGGGCATGATATCCCCCCCCTCCATAGAGGCCATTCCGGGGACCGCGGGAGATGATTCTGTCCCGTTCTCCAGGCATGAATGCCAGGTCCGGATATCCCTGCCTGAGAAGAGGGGGTGGAACCGGTAGATGGCTGCCACATTGATCACCTCCAGCCGCCTGGCAGGCCAGAACATAGGATTCAGGGTGAACCCGTCGCAAATCCATGACGAGGTGTCCCTGGTATAGAGGGTGTTCGGGAGGGGCGTGAGGATAAAAGAATCCGGGCCCGATGCGGCAACCTGGAGAGAGGAAAGACTCAATCCTTCCAGGTAGACGCACTCGAGCTCGGTCCTGGTGAGCCCCCCGATGAGGTGCGTGGCCAGTGCGGCCGGTTCCATCTCCATGAGGCATGCCCTCACCGCACTGCATGCCGAGCGCCCCACGGTCATGGGATTGACCGTTCTGTCGATCACCCATCTCCGGGCCTCTTCATTGGCCATGATATCGGAGAGGAGAAGGGAGAGGTGATACACCTTCACTCCCTCCTCCACGAGGACCCGCACAAAGGCATCGTGCTCCTCTATCGCGCGCTCCACCCAGAGTACGTCATCAAAGAGGAGATCACGGTGGTTTCCGGGCGTCAGCCTCCTCACGCTCAGATCCGGCCGGTGAACCAGCACCTTTCGCAACCGGCCGACTTCCGAATATACCCCGAAGTCTGACATCAGGCGGCCCCCCTGTTCATGCATCCTCTGCAGTTACCTGCGTCCCCGCTTCCCCGGTTACAAGCCCTGGTATATCAGAGAGCGCCCCGATAGCCGCCCTCTTTCCCGTACGCTCGACGAAACGGCACGCCGCCTCCACCTTCGGGCCCATGGATCCGGGAGCAAAGTGGTGCATGCCGAGTTCTCCGGGGGTAGAGGCATGGATGTACCGGGAGGCTGAAGTATTCCAGTCCAGGTAGACCCCGGCAACATCAGTCGCCATCACCAGAAGATCGGCTTTCAGTTCTTCTGCCAGAAGCGCACTCGCACGATCTTTGTCAATCACCGCCTCGATCCCCGTAAGAACCCTCTTCTCTCCAGGAGGAGAGATGACGGGAATTCCCCCTCCCCCTGTGCATACCACAATAACCCCGTGCCCGAGCAGCCACCTGATCGGCTGAATTTCCACAATTCGCACCGGCTGTGGTGAAGGGACCACCCGGCGCCAGGCATTGTCATCTTTTCGAAATTCCCAGCCCTTCTCCTGTACAACCCTTTCCATCTCTTCCTTGTCGTAGAGGGGGCCCACGAACTTTGACGGGTGTGAGAACGCGGGATCCATTGGATCCACCTCGACCATGGTAAGGATGGTAGCACAGGGCTTTGTCCCGGGCAGATGACTTACAAGCTCCTGCTCGATCATGTAGCCGATCATGCCCTCGGTCTGGGCGTCCAGCACATCCAGGGGGTATGGTTCCACTTGCCTGTAGCAGGCCGCCTGGAGCGCAAGGAGCCCCACCTGAGGCCCATTTCCGTGTGAGATGACCAGTTCGTGGTCCCCTGATAACGGCGCGATAACCCTGGCAGCGGCTCTCACGTTCTCCCGCTGCACCTCGGCAGTCATGGGCTCCCCCCGCTTCAGGAGTGCATTTCCCCCCAGTGCAAGGACAATGCGCATTGTTCCGGCCCGTCAGGAAGCCAAAACACCCTTTCTCAGGGAATCGCGGCCTCCCATATAGCACACTACCGTCTTTCTCCGGTATAAACATGCCTCCCCGGGGTCGAATCTTTCGCCTCCTTTTTCACTCATGGAAGAAACCGCAGCAGAGGTATAAATCCCCCATTCCACGTTCGACCGGACTCCCCAAGAGAAGTATACACAGACAGACACCTGAACATGATGCCAAGAAATAAGAGATCCCTCTTCAAAGTGAGTGATTGTCAGGACTTGTTCGTCTGCAGGGAGGGATGATATCAGGTGATCAATGAGCGCTATCTCCGCCGGCTGCGGGTCAAACCAGGAATGCAGGTCAGGCTTGGGGATTACCATACGGGCTGGGCCCAGAACGAGAATTTACGAGAGGCTGGAAAGGATTCGGTGAAAGAGCGTGCGCTCGAGATCCTTGAAGAGAACCGGGCCGCCCTCGCATCTGCCCAGGAACTCCTCTGGGCCAGCAACACGTATGCGGTTCTCATCATCCTGCAGGGTATGGACACCGCGGGGAAGGATGGCACCATCAAGCACGTGATGTCCGGGGTGAACCCGCAGGGATGCAAAGTGCACAGTTTCAAGGTTCCCACCGATGAGGAATTGGACCACACTTTCCTATGGAGATACTGGAGAGCGCTCCCCAACAGGGGAGAGATAGGCATCTTCAACCGCTCCTATTACGAGGACGTCCTGGTAGTGAAAGTCCACCCGGATCGGCTGGTCAACCTTCCGCCGGGGAAGAGGGGGAAGAAGTTCTGGAACGCTCGCTATGAGGATATCAATGCCTTCGAGCGGCACCTGGTTGAGAACGGCACCGTCATCCTCAAGTTCTTCCTCCACATCTCCAGGGCTGAGCAGAAGAGACGCCTGCTGGACCGTCTGCAGGACGAGGAGAAGTTCTGGAAGTTTTCCCTCTCGGATCTTGCAGAACGCCGGTTATGGGATGACTACCTCCATGCCTACGAGGATGCACTCTCCATGACCAGTACCGAAATGGCCCCGTGGCATGTCATTCCCGCAGACCACAAGTGGGTGGCCCGCACCCTTATCGCAGATATCATCGCAACCCGGATACAGTCCCTTGACCTGGCATATCCCAAGGTGACAGGAGAGGCATTCGAGCAGATGAAGGAAGCCCGCCGCCAGCTGGAGGGGGAATGAATATGAGACGAGGATCTGCCCGATGCTCAAGATTCTGAAGAGGAATTCCGTACTATCCTGGCGGCTGAAACTTGCTGCAGGAGCGATATGCGAGCACTGTGGCAACGCATTTCCCCTTTCGCTCCTGGAGATCCATGTCATCGACCAGACAAAAAAAACGGAAGCGGGTCAATCCGAGCTGCAGAAAGAGTTGCAGGTACTCTGCCCGGAATGCCACCGCTTCTTCCATTCCAGGCCGGTCGAAGAGTACGTGCAGAGGGAACTGGTCCGATACCGCGACCGGAAGGTGAAGATCGCCATGAGGCAGGCACTTGGTATCCGGCCCCGCACCTATATTCCTCCAGAAACGGGTGACCCTGAAGCGATATTCCAGGGGACGTTGATGAGCGGCGCCATGGACCTCTGCCTGAACGGTGGATGAGCGACCTGTGAGGAGGGTGCGGTGTGTGAAGGAAGAGAGTGAAACGCATATGAGACTGTCGGGTCACATGCCCCCCACTGATGAAAACCGCGGATGCGGTTTTCATAACAACACACTATGGACTCCTTTCAGGATTTCGGACATAAATCATGAAAATGGCGAAACCATTTTCATTAGAAAATCCAGCTGAATGGGGTGAGTGCCCTGAGATGATCACGGGGACTTCTTCAGCCTGTACCCGGCACCGGTCTCTTCAGCTATTCCCCTCTCCACCAGCTCCCGGGCTGCAAAGGCCATATCATCCATGCCAGGTCTCAGATCGTACTTTTTCCCAAGTGCCAACCGCAGATTCCCAAGGGTTGCCGGATCACCGGTTATCACCTTCTCTAAAAATCCGGTCAGGTCCTCGTGCAGGGCCCAGGGATACACGATCCAGTGCCATTCGGGGACAATTTTTGCATAAAAATCGGGAGTAAACGAGGAGGTGGTCTTGTGATGGAGCGCACCGGTCTTCACTCTGCCGGGCCGGAGCGAGTCGAGGTATTCCATGGCTGCCAGGAGCGTCTTTCCGGTATCGGTCACATCATCGATGACCAGCAGGTCCTGCCCCTTCACATCGACTGATAAGGGATAACGGATACGTGCTTCCCCATAGCAGATGGCCGCTTCTCCCCAGTGCTCAATCCTGATACTGGTGAGGGTGGAGATCAGGAGGGAGTCGCACACCACCCGTGCCGGCACAAAACCCCCTCTTCCTATGGCGATGACCAGGTCAGGACAAAACTTCCCCCGGATGCACTCTGCCAGGTCTTTTGAGAGAGAGACTGCCTCTTTCCACGGAACAAGTTCCACATTGAACGATTCTGGAATCATAATAGTAAGTGTGAACAATTTTTTGGGATTTGAATGTTTCCCGGCTCTGCCCTCAGTCAGGGAATTGAATGATTATAAGGGAGGTGTGGGGGGAGTGAGCATTGCTTCAAGCAGTTGTGCAACCATCTGGAGGCTTTGTTCATCAAGAAAGATGAAAATGTCCCCCGATATCCCGTGCTCATCAGAAGTGAGCCTGACCCTGAATACCACGACATCGTCCACATCCATCCCCATCTGGAGGATGAGCGACTCGATGATTGCATGACCGATATCGGTCACCAGGAACGGGGGGGATGGCAGCATCATGATACCGAGGAGATTGGAAGATGCACCGAGGAATGATGATATCATAATATTCCCAACCTCCATGAGGGCACTCTGGTCCATCTCGCCAAGGGGACGGTCTGTTTCGGACATGCCGCACATAATATTCGCGGTCCGGATTGCAGACCCATCTGAGAAATGAAGGATCAGGAAACCGCCCTCCGGGATATCCCCCTGGAGCTGGAAGAGGATCATGGTGGTGACCTCCCCGCCGAGGATGGTCCCCACATCAGCAATATCTACTATGTCGATCTCCGGCACACTCATGCTGATATCACAACCTAACATCTGCGAGAGCGTGGTTGCGGCATGCGCTGCCCCGATGTTGGTAAGTTCCTGCAGTGCATCCAGTTGCTCGGGGGAGAATGTCATGCCACACCAGGTGCGAAGGAGAACATAATTGGATTCACCCTAAAAAGGGTTTGTTTCACGTCTTTTATTAAATGTAGCGATCGATCTTGTTTCTGCAACCGCCATTTCTTGACTTTTCGATGAATCATGAAAAATCAGGATTGACTATCCGCAAGGACACATGTGGGAGTGAATGTCTCCCTGCCCCCGGCCACGGGGACCCCTATGAAGTTTCTCACGGCAGCTATTCCCTGCCTGCCGCGAATGCCCGGTGTGCTCTGCTGGATCCCAAGTGCATATACCGACGGAGGGAGAGTTACTCCCATGCACAGGATTATCGACTGGAACGAGCTCTGGGAAGCCATCCACGTGAGCTCTCCCGGACGGACTGCAAAAGACAGCGAACCCGGCACCATTTGGGACAAGAAGGCTTCATCATACCACAGGGGCACCAGGGACGAGCGGAGTGCGACACAGCGTGACCTGGAGTATCTCGATCTGCGGGCCGGGGATACCGTGCTTGACATGGGTGCCGGAACGGGAAGGCTTGCGGTTCCCATTGCCGGGCGTGTCTCCCATGTGACCGCACTTGACCCATCTGGAGGTATGCTCGGGATATTACAAGAGCGGATGAGCGCGGAAGGGCGAACAAACTACTCCTGCCTCCAGATGCGCTGGGAGGATGTGGTGATCGGGAGGGATATTGAGCCCCACGATACGGTCATCGCGGCGTTCTCGCTGGGCTTCTACGACCTCTGGTCTGCACTTGAAAAGCTCAATGCTGCGGCCAGGCGTTCGGTCTACCTCTTCTGGCATGCAGGTGAATGGCGTGGGCCTGAAGAGATGGCGCTCTACCGGGCGGTATTCGGAGATCGTGGGGTCATGAAGAAGGGCTACCCGGACTACCAGTATCCCCTGAACATCCTCCATGATGAAGGGATCTACGCCAATGTGCGAATCTACCAGGCAATCTGGGAGGCAGTCTATGAATCAGCCGAAGAAGCAGCCCGACACTGGGTGGTCATGCATCATCCGGAACTCGGGGACATCTCCCCTGTCACCAAGTTCTTCTCGCGGGTACTTCAGAAGGATTCTTCCGGCAGGCTCGTGCATACCGCGGTCCGGCGCACCGCGGTGATCTGGTGGACGAAAGAGTGAATCGTGGGAAGGAACATCCGCAGTGACCAGGCCTTCGCGGATAGTCACTGCAGAATAGCCTGGCAGATGGACGAAAAAACTGAGATAAGAAGCGCTGACAGGGAAATCCAGATGCTAAAATCCCGTGTTTCTCTCTTTATGGCACATTGCTTTTTCAAAATATTTTTGTTGAGTGTCGTTTCTTCTGAATACGATGGCCAGTCTCATGTATCCTCGGCATCCTGGAACTGGGAATGTCCCGAAAGTCGCGGCACCTGCAGAATTCATTGCGTCCTGTTCTGATGTATATCCCTTAAAAGTTCCTCGTTGATGTTGGAGGGCTGACCATTTTTTTTAACAATATTTATCCCAGTGATCGTAAGATTCACATTCATGTCAAGGCCCCGACACCGCACGTGTATTTGCATTATTCTCCTGCTCATAGCAGCGCTGCTGGTCGCAGGATGCCTGACCGCACAACCTGCTGCCCAGGTGCCCTCCACCCGGGCTATGAGCAGCCTGATCTATTACACAGAACAGATGCCCCCCTACAATTATGGCGAGAACGGGACCCTTCAGGGGATCTCCATCGATCTGCTGGAGGCGATCACCGAGAAAATGGGGAACAGGGTATCCCGGGATCAGGTGCATCTGGTATCATGGACCACGGGCTACCAGACAGCCCTCACGCGGAATACTACCGTACTCTTCACCACTGCACGACTCCCCGAGCGGGAGCAGGCCTTCAAATGGGTCGGGCCCATCTATGACTATACGAACGTCCTCTTCTCCCGCTCCGATCGTGAGATCGTTCTCTCCAGCCCTGAAGATCTGAGGGGATACCAGATCGGGGTGATCGTCGATGATGTCGCCATCCAGCAGCTGTTGGATGCGGGGGTGGATGAACACCAGTTCGTATACGAAACCGATGTATTCGCAATCATAGACAAACTCGAGAGTGGCGAGATCGACCTTTTCTGCTACACCGAGGTTGCCGGAAGGTACTTCGCCGAGAAGGCGACCGGGAATGCGTATTCTTTTTCGGTCGTCTACACATTGCCGCACCTGGAGGGGTATTATGCATTCAACCGGGATATTCCCGATTCGACAGTTCAGTCCTTCCAGCAGGCGCTGGATGCCCTCAAACATGAGAGAGATGCCGCAGGCATTAGCAGGTACGAGCGGATCCTTGGGCGGCACATCCCTTCGATCGGCCTGGCCCATCTCAACTACCTGACAGAAGAGTGGGCTCCCTTCAACTACGAGGAAGACGGGGATGTATCGGGTATATCGGTCGATATTCTGGAGGCAGTCTTCCGGAGCACCGGCGTGAACCTCACACGGGCAGATGTCCGTATCGTTCCGCTGGCAGATGGTTTCCAGGCGGCGCAGGGCAACGGCACCGTCCTCTTCTCCATAGTCCGCTCACCGGAACGGGAGCCACTGTACAAGTGGGCAGGACCGTTCACCAAGTCAGGTTTCGTGGTCTTTGCACACGTGAACAGAAACATCACCATCACCTCCCCTGCGGACCTGAACCAGTACCGGATAGGAGCAGTACGAGCCACTATCGAGAACGAACTCCTTACCTCCCGTGGCGTGAACGCATCGAACATTCTCAATGGTGCAAACCCCGAGGAACTCCTCCGAATGCTGGAGAACGGGCAGATCGACCTGTGGGCGACCGGTGATCTCGCCGGGCGGCACCAGATACTCAAGACCGCATCAGATCCCGATGCCTACGAGATTGTCTCCACCCTGAGCGAAAACGACTTCTACTTTCTCTTCAGCAGGGACGTCCCGGACACGCTGGTCAATGCATTCCAGCAGGCACTCGAATCGGTGCGAGACCTGAAAGATGCCCAGGGAGTCAGTGAATACGAACGGATCCTCTACCGCTACCTCGGGGTCGGGTGCACCCGCCAGCCCTTCACTGATGAGGAGGTAGAAAATCTGGTCAACACGACCGCCGTGGCACTCGAGAGAGATGCTCCTGATACCTTCCGGCGCATCAACGCGGGGGAGGCCCCTTACAGGGACCCTGGGAATCCTGCTCTTTTTGTCTTTGTGTATGACAAGAACTCGACAATCGTGGCCCATGCAGAGAACATTCTGGTGGTCGGCATCAACCATAGGGGGAAGACAGATGTAACGGGTACACCGTTCCATGATCAAATAACTGCAGGGGCGGAAAAAGACGGGACCGGATGGGTGGACGAATCTTTACTATAAGACCACGTACTACCGAAAGGTCCAGGGGAGCGACGGTGAGACATATATTGTATGCAGCGGTAATTTCAAGGGATGTGAAGGCTAAATTGAGTGGTTTTCCACATTTTCTGAACTTCCTCCCCATGCTGAAAAGTGATTCAGGGGTGAAGGTAAAATATCAAAGAGAGGATGGATTGAAGGGAGGAAGGAAATTTTCACTCCAAGGCTTCATTATTCAATGCAACTTCAAGGATAATATACGCGAAAAAACCTGACAACTCCTATTATTGATTATTCAAGCATGCCTCAGCCCGGAGTTTCTGGCTGCATGGTTCAATGCCTTTATTATGGCAGATGTGTGCGAATCCATCGTGAACTACTAAAAACATCCGTATTCGCATTTTTATAGGATTTTATGCTTTTCTAAAATGAAAGAACCTTAATATACCGTCGATACACCTCGCATAGTAATCATTGGTTAGAATCCCATAAGGATCTCCTGAATCTGATTGCTTGGAAGACTTATTTTCCACCGACTTCATCGCTCGTTCTTTTTTAGTAGTAGTGATTATCGGGATGTCAGACATAGTGATCACGAATGGATTTAGATGAAGGTATTGACCACAGAAAGGACAATTAACCACCATACCGAGCATTTCTTCCTGAATTACAGATTTTGTTCCACAGGAAGGACATCGGTACCCTAGTAAATTATCATGTGGATCTCGTGTTCCAGTGACGATATACGGACCCAACTCGTTATTTTCAAACCGGAGGACATGGAGGTTCCTTTCTTTTTCATGGATAACCAAACTTTTTGTAGTATGAGAAAAAGAAAACTCCGAGATATAATACTCAGAAATAAAAGTAGCCACTAGTGACCCGACAATTAGGTCCCAAATTCTAATGGTATTCTCGGATTTCGCGATTGCGTATCGACCGTCCGGGGTCACCACAGGCATACACGGATTGCATGTG
>JALOPW010000042.1 GCA_025453675.1 Methanolinea sp. | reverse complement strand
CCGGGCCAGGCCAGGCTCGACTGGCAGATCATCGCCGATATTGCGGCCAAGATGGGCTACGCCAAGCAGTTCCCATGGAAGAGCGCCGAGGAGATATTCGAGGAGATCAGGAAGGTCACCCCCTCCTACGCGGGGATGACCTATGCACGCCTGAACAAGCCTGAGGCCGCACACTGGCCCTGCCCCACCGTCGAGCACCCCGGGACACCCATCCTGCACAAGGAGAAGTTCGCCCACCCCGACGGCCTGGGCCAGTTCTTCGCGGTCCCCTACAAGCCCCCGGCAGAGGTCCCCGACGCCGAGTACCCGTTCATCCTCACCACCGGCCGCTGCCTCTGGCACTGGCACACCGGCACTATGACCCGCCGGTCCGAGTCCCTCGAGGCCGAGGAGCCCACCGGGTGGATCGAGATAAATCCCGAGGATGCGAAGGCACTTGGGGTCACTGATAAGGAGATGGTGAAGGCCACCTCCCGGCGCGGAACCATCAATGTCCCTGCCCGGGTTACAAAGGATATCATGAAGGGCGTGATGTTCATGCCGTTCCACTTCAAGGAGTGCGCGGCAAACATCCTCACCAATAATGCGCTGGACCCCATCGCCAAGATACCGGAGTTCAAGGCCTGTTCGGTGAAGGTCGAGAAGATCAAGGGGGGGAACTAGATGTCAAAGAAAGGTGATATGTTCTACGCATGGACCCCCGATGCAGACCTCGCCAAGAAGGCCGAGTGCGGAGGTGCCGTCTCCAGCCTGCTGAAGTTCATGCTGGAGAAGAAGATAGTTGACGCCGTGCTCGCAGTCAAGCGGGGCCAGGACATCTACGACGCCGTGCCCACGCTTGTTACGGATCCGGCCAAGATCAACGAGACCGCCGGGTCGCTGCACTGCGGCACCCTGCTCATGTCAAAGCTGGTGAAGAAGTACCTGAATGGTGCCAACGACCAGAAGATCGCCATCACCGTCAAAGGCTGCGATGCAATGGGCCTGTACGAGCTCGCAAAGCGGCAGCAGGTCAACCTTGACAACATTGTCATGATCGGGGTCAACTGCGGTGGTACCGTGAGCCCGGTCATGGCCCGGAAGATGATCAAGGAGAAGTTCGGGGTTGACCCGGACAAGGTGCATAAGGAAGAGATCGACAAGGGCCAGTTCATCATCGAGTACGAGGGAGGGCACAAGGGCATCAAGATCGATGACCTTGAGGACGAGGGCTTTGGACGCCGCTCCAACTGCCGCCGCTGCAAGATGAAAGTCCCCCGCCAGGCGGATCTCGCCTGTGGCAACTGGGGAGTCATCGGCGACAAGGCCGGGAAGGCTACCTTTGTAGAGGTCTGCAGCGACAAGGGTGCCGGCATCCTTGACCAGGCCGTCAAGGCCGGGGCTCTCAAGACCGAGGCCGCCGATCCGAAAGGTATCGAGATGCGTGTCAAAGTCGAGAACGCGATGCTCAAGCTCGGCGACAAGTGGCGGGAGAGAGACTTTGCGTCCCTCGGGACCGGCAGGGATCGCCTGAAGAAGATCCTGCAGGACACCTCACGGTGCATCAAGTGCTACCAGTGCATTGAGAACTGCCCCATCTGCTACTGCGTGGAGTGCAGCACCAAGAAGCCGTACCTGGTGACCCCCGGGCAGGTGCCCCCGAGCTTCATGTTCCACCTGATCCGGTTCGCACACATTGCTGACTCCTGCATCAACTGCGGGCAGTGCCAGGAACTCTGCGCCATGGATATCCCGAACTCCCTGCACATGCACGCACAGCAGGTTGAGCTCGAGAAGATGTTCGGGCACGTCCCCGGCGTCGACATGAAACTCCCGCTGCTGGCACTCGTCGAGGAGCGCGAGGAGCGCGACCGGCTTGCCGCCACGGGAAGCGACCAGATCTACAATATCTTCAAGTAAATTCTATTTTTCTCTTTTTTTTACCCGGACTTCGGATGGTATGACCTTCGCCATCGTCCGGCCCTGCGCATTGAGAACGAATGCACTGAAAGGGGGATTCTTCTCCTTGATCCTGCCCTGCACTCGCGTCATTTGACGAAAGGAATCAGGATTTTCGGCAAAAGAATGAGAAAGAGGGTAAGAACCGTGCCATTATATAGAGACGTGAAGTATGTAGGAATGGAGGATTTGATTCGAATGACTCCAGAAGAGTATAAAAAGATCATCTCAACTGCCATTGACCGCGAAGTAGAGGCTTATACCTTCTATAAGACGGTTGCAGACAAGGTGAAGGATGCGAACCTGAAGAAGCTCTTCCTCGAGCTTGCAGGTGAGGAGACCAAGCACCGTGAGTTCCTGCAGGGGCTTCTTTCCAAGGACGTCAAGGCGCTCAAATTTTCAGCAACCAAGGACTACAAGGTGGGAGACAGCATCAAGACTCCTGCCCTGACCCCGGACATGAAGCCGGTCGACGGCCTGGTAGTAGCCATCAAGAAGGAACTCGAGGCCATGCAGATGTATACTGCGCTTGCCAACAACAGCGAGGATGCCTCCCAGAAGAAGATGTTCATGGAGCTTGCCAGCATGGAGCGTGGCCACAAGACACGGCTCGAGGACATCTACGTCAACACGGCATTCTCTGAGAGCTGGTAATACCCCGGCACTATCTCCCTTTTCATTTTTCCCAAAATTCCCGCCTGGCCTCTCCATGAGCTGCCTTTACGATACCCCTGGGCTTCTCTGTCCCGGGGTGGTTGTAGCGCCACATGTTCTGGCGAATGCCGTCTGGGGCTGCCACAATAAAAATACCTGGGCTGGAGAGGTATTCCGGGTCCCATGAGGACTCCCGGAAGAAAAGGAGGTGGACTCAGTCTCTCTTGCCCTGGCCTTTCTTTCGCCGGGTATAGGCAAAATACCCGATTCCAATCACGATGGCCCCAATGATGCTCAGGTAGAGCGGATTTGCGAGGATTACGTCTACTCCGCTCCTCTCCACCACCCTGACCCGGACCTTCATGGGATCCGAGATAATGCGGTTGTCGAGGGCATCCCGGTACCGGACCTCTGATTCAAGGCCATACTCCTTCACCGTCGCGGACTTGTCCACGGAGAGGGTGAAATGTGCCAGGGCCTCCTCCCCAGGGGCAAGATCTCCAAGCGATGCGGTGTCTTTCGACGCGGTGAAGGGATCCACCGCACTGATGCGTGCCTGGGCGCTCCTTACTGTCACCGGCCCGGTATTCCGGAAGAGGACCTCGATATCCTTTGTACCGCCACGCGGCATGGTGAATTCGTCGGTCAGAATGAGAAACTCGATGCCGCCCTGCACCGGTACACCGATAGTAACCGGCTCGGAGGTGACCAGGGCTCCATGCGGATCAAGGTATTCCGCCACCACGTCGAGCGGGTAGGTGGCACCCTGGGCCTGCTCTCCGACCATGATCTTGAACCTGGCTTCCACAGTCGACCCTGGTGTGAATTCCCCGATATATGAGCTGCCGGCCACCGGGAGGAGAGGACTTTCCTGATGGCGCAGGATCCGGGCGATGGATTCGTTCCCGGAGAGGGACCCGTCATTCCTGATGGAGAGGACGAGGTATCCTTCATTCCCCGTAGTGAGCTCCCCGGTCTCTACCTCCACGACATGGATAAAGACACGCGGCGTGACCTCCACCTGGAGCGGGATGGTGGTATCGGCTGTTTTATACGAATAGACCATGGTCTCGTATCCGCGCTGCTCTGCAAATGAGAGAGAGGTGTAGTGAAGGGTGACCGGGAGGGTATAGGCTCCCCCGGTGGCATTTGCCAGGAACTTCACCTGGAAGGGTACCTCGATCCGCGAGTTCGCGGAAAGATCCCCCACCATCTGCGGGTCGGTCCGAACCTGGAGGGGTGCATCTCCCGCCCCGAGTTCCACCCGGATCAGTTTTGCGGTGGATGGCTGGTCTTCAGGGGTTGTTCTCCCCACCGGCAGGAGCTTGAACTCAGGAATCCCCCTGTTCTCTATCACCACCACCAGGACCGCGTCACTCCCCGGCAGAAACTCATTCTGCCCTTCAATTGAGGCAGTGAGGACCGGCTCTCCCCCCAGGTATTCTGCCCCGGCAATCACAGGAGACTGCAGAAGGAGAGCACCAATACACAGAATGAGCACGAGAAGGAGGAAACCTCGGTTATTTGTTGTCATTTTAATAACAACACTTTGAGAATGACCTTATTTATACCTATTGAGTTGGCAGCCACGCAGGAGGAACCGGGCCGATTTTCACGCCCGCCCCCGGTCCCTGCCGCGCATTCACCGCTGATGGGAATCTCACTCCTCCCTGCTCATGCATACCCGGACACGTCGTAATTGATCTCGGTGGAGTGTTCAAGGCAGTCGCGACCATCCTTTAACCCTTCGTCTATCATTCGTTTCAGGAGTGCGGGATAGACTGCACCCACCATGTCCGAGACCGGCCTCCCGTTGCAGAAGAACTTGAAGGTAGGAGTGCTCCTGACACCGAACCGCTCAGCCGTCCACTGGCTGGAGGTGATGTCAACCCGGGCGAAGAGAACTCCCCCGGCATACTCCCGTGCATACTCCCGTAACGGAGGTTCCATGGTCCTGCAATGCGGGCAGGTGGGGCTGTAAAACATGACCAGCACCGGCAGTTTACTCTTTTCCACCGTTTTTTCAAAGGAGAGGTCGGTCACCTCGATCAGATCTTCCCCTTCCATTCCATCTTCCTCCCGGGTGTGAGGTTGCGGGTGGGGGATATTATACCTTGGCCCGCCTGCAGAAGGCCCGGGGCATCATATCCTGTCCTCCACCAGCATGTTGATGACATTCTCAGAGATATCCCCTGCATACTCCCCTGCCCTCCGGATACTCTCGGCAATGTACCGGAGGGGCACCGCGACCTCCGGGTCAAGCGCCGTGGAGTGAGAGGTGATATCCTGGCAGAGCCGCTCAAGCACCTCCACCTGCTCGATATTTGCATGGGACTCCTTGATGTCAGCCTTGAAGTAAGAGACGATGCTCCGGTCGAATATGGCCCGGGACTGGGCTGCGGCCTTCCTGACGGCCTCCAGCCGTTCAGGCCCAAGATCATCCTTCCTGATCTTCCCTGCCTGCTCCACGTACCGGACGGCGTGGTCCCCGATCCGCTCGATGATCCGGCTGATGATATAGGTGTTCACCACTACTGACGGTGCCATGCCCATCTTCCGTGCAAGGCTCGCATTCTTGAGGATGATGTTGGTCTGCCGGGCTACCAGCCAGTGGAGACGGTCCACATCATTGTCCCTCGCGATCACGTCATTCGCAAGGCCGGCGTTTCCGGTCTCGAGCACCGTCAGGGCGTCCATGTACATGTTCTTGACGATCACGTACATGCGCTTGATGGTATTCTCAAAAGGCATCTCTGCGGGATTGAGCAGGTCTTTTAAAAGTATGGATGTGTCAGTCTCCTCCACCACCTCGGGCCCGATGGTCATCTGGGTAAAATCCCTCACCACCATCCGTATCGAGGCCGGGAGGCGGTTCTTCGAAGTGATCGAGATGGAGGTATACCCGGCGATATAGGAGCCGATCAGCAGGCGGAAGAGGAACGTCGGGTCATCGATCGCAGTCACATCAAAGGTCTTGGCCCTCTGGGCCGGGGTCTCCGAGAGGTCCGTTGTCACGAGGAGAGTCCCGTCCGGCTGTGCCACCAGGCCCAGGGGATCATTCTTCTTCACCTGCTGCTTCTCGGCCCATTCCTTGGGGAGCGTGATCACGAATGATGACCCCCCGGTGATCTGCACTTTCCGAATCTCCATCCCTCTCCTCCTGTTACCTGCTCCGTATATTCCTATACTCCTCTATGTTGCACAATATAATATATATATACATATATTCTCCTTCGAAAAAAGGTATACCAAAACCCCCCGAATCTTTTCTCCGAACACCATGTCTGATTCACGCATGCACGCACTGTATGCCCTCAGTATGGCGGTGATCCTTTCGATCGCCCTCATTATGAGCGGCTGCATCCAGCAGCAGGAACCATCTGCCTCTGCAACACCCGCGAATGGCCAGAAGGTCCAGTCCCTTACCATCACCGGGTCTACTACCGTCCTCCCGGTGGCGCAGGCTGCCGCTGACGCCTATATGAACACCCACGGGAACGTGGATATCAAGGTGAGCGGCGGCGGCTCCAGTGTCGGCGTACAGGCAATAGGGGAAGGTACTGCAGATATAGGGATGTCTTCACGGGATCTCAAGGCAGAGGAGAAGGCAAGGTACCCCGCGCTTGTAACTACTGTGATCGGCAACGACGGCATCGCGGTCATCGTGCACCCTGCAAATACTGTGGGACCCCTGACACTGGACCAGGTGAAAGCCGTGTACCAGGGGAACCACACCAACTGGAAGGAGCTTGGGGGTCCTGACCTGGCCATCGTGGTGGTGGGAAGGGACAGCGCTTCAGGGACCAGGGAGTTCTTCCATGAAAAAGTGATGAAGAAGGAGAATTTCGTGGCCACGCAGCTCGAGAAGAATTCGAACGGTGCCGTGAAACAGACTATCCTGCAGACTCCGGGTGCCATCGGGTATGTGGGACTCGGGTACGTGGACCAGACCATCAGGACCGTGCCGATCATGGTCTCGGGTTCCCCCGTGGAGCCCACCGTGCAGAATGTCCTGGATGGAAAATACCCCATCGCAAGGCCGCTTCTCATGATCACCAGGGGTGAACCTGCAGGGCTCGCAAAGGACTACCTTGCGTTCCTGACCGGTCCGGACGGGCAGAAGATCATGGAAGAAGAGGGTTTTGTCCCACTGGTGTAGGCCATTCTCCCCATCCACTCTTTCGCCTGACACGCACCTGCCATGACCGCGCCAGCACCTTCCTGGGCAATGCCAAGCCCTTCCAGGGCATCACGGACAAAGGAGTCCGCAATCCGGTTTCTCTGGTTCTTCTGCGCCATTTTTGCGGTCGTGGTCATCTTCTTCATCCTGTTGTTCCTGCTCTACGACGGGCTTCCCCTGTTCATCCAGGAAGGGCTGCTCAACGTGCTTGCCGGGTCCGTATGGAACCCCACGGGCACACCACCACAATACGGCATCCTGCCCATGATCGCAGGAACCCTGCTCGTGATGCTCGGAGCCATGGCAATGGCAGTACCCCTCGGCATAGGGAGCGCGGTCTACATCGCGGAACTTGCGCCGGCACGGGTCAAGGCCGTGGCAAAGCCCGCCATCGAGCTCCTGGCAGGGATCCCCTCGGTGGTGTACGGGTTCTTCGGGCTGATCGTCCTCACCGACTGGATCCGGGTCACCTTCGATGTCCCGTCCGGGGAGTCCTGGCTCGCAGGGTCCATCCTGCTCGGGATCATGTCCCTCCCGACCATCATCAGCGTCTCAGAGGACGCTATCACTTCGGTCCCCCGGGAGTACCGCGAGGGGAGCCTTGCGGTCGGTGCAACCCGCTGGCAGACCATCTCCCGGGTGATTGTCCCCTCTGCGATTTCCGGCATCACCGCCGCGGTCATCCTGGGCATGGGCAGGGCCATCGGGGAGACCATGGCGGTGCTGATGGTTACCGGGAATGCAGCCGTCATCCCCGATCCCCTCTGGAATGTCCTCTCCCCTGTGCGCACCCTCACCGGGACCCTCGGGATAGAGATGGGGGAGGTGGCCATCGGCAGTGCGCATTACCATGCCCTCTTCGGGGTCGCGGTGGTCCTGCTGGTCATCACCCTGCTGGTGAACCTCGCTGCCAACCTCATCCTGGCCAGGATCCGGGAGCGAAATGCACCAGGGGCGACCAACTGTACTGCATCCCCCGGAAGGCTGAACGAAAAGCGACCGCTCCTCTCCGGGCTCGACCCGCTCAAACCCTACCTTCTGATCGGGGTCCTCTCGCTCGCAGGGCTCCCGCTCGCGGGCATCCCCGGGTACCTCGTCTCTGCCCTCGCCCTCTTTGGCCTTTACCGCCTGAAAGAGAGGATCTCTCCCCGGGTCGCCCAGAAGATCGCGTTCTCGCTCCTCTTTGCCGCCACGGTGGCAGTGATCGCGATCCTGGCCATCATCCTCTTTGATATCGTCAGCAAGGGCCTGCCTGCCCTGACCTGGGAGTTCCTCACCGAACCGCCCCGGAACCTGGGACGGGCCGGCGGCATCTTCCCTGCCCTGGTGGGAACCCTCTACCTCGTCGCAGGGGCCATTGCCATCGCCCTTCCCCTGGGGATCGGTGCCGCGATCTACCTTACCGAGTATACCCGGGAGGGGCGGCTCACCGGGACAATCCGCACCGGGACCGATCTCCTGAACGGGACCCCGTCCATCGTGTTCGGGCTCTTCGGGTTCGCCTTCCTCGTGCTGTACCTGGGCTTTGGGGTCTCCCTGATCGCAGGGCAGATCACTCTCGCGCTGATGGTGCTCCCCACCATCATCCGGACCACGGAAGAGGCACTGAAGAACGTCCCCCAATCCCTGCGGGAAGGGAGCCTCGCACTCGGGGCAACCCGCTGGCAGACTATCTCCCGCGTGGTGATCCCCCCGGCAGTTCCCGGGATCGTCACCGGCGCCATCCTCTCCATCGGGAGGGCCGCGGGAGAGACCGCCCCCATCCTCTTCACGGCGGTGGTCTTCTCCCAGCGGTTCCTCCCCTCATCCATCTTTGAGCCGGTGATGGCGCTCCCCTATCATCTCTACATCCTGGCCACCAATGTGCCGGGTGCGGATGCGAACAAGTATGCGACTGCACTGGTGCTGCTGATCCTGGTGGTCCTGATCTACTCGGTGGCCATATGGATACGCACCCATTCCCAGAAGACCATTCGTTGGTAACACCATGACCACCACATCTCTCATCTCCACCCGGAACCTCAGCCTGTGGTACGGAGAGGCACTGGCCCTGAAAAATATCACCATGGAGGTGTCTGACACACGGGTGACCGCGTTGATCGGCCCCTCGGGGTGCGGCAAATCCACCCTGATCCGCTGCTTCAACCGCATGAATGACCTTGTAGACGTCTGCCGCATCCAGGGGAGCGTGGACTTCCACGGGCAGAACATTTACGGGAACGGCACCGACCCGGTGGAGATCCGCCGGCGGATCGGCATGGTCTTCCAGAAACCAAACCCCTTCCCGAAGTCAATCTACGAGAACGTGGCCTACGGGCCCCGGGTGCACGGGATCACCGACAGGGGCCGCCTGGACCAGATCGTCGAGGAGAGCCTGCGGCGGGCCGCACTCTGGGAGGAGGTGAAGGACCGGCTCTCACACTCGGCGATGCGCCTCTCCGGGGGACAGCAGCAGAGGCTGTGCATAGCGAGGACCCTTGCCGTGGAGCCCGAGGTCATCCTGATGGACGAGCCCTGCTC
>JALOPW010000023.1 GCA_025453675.1 Methanolinea sp. | reverse complement strand
CCTGGAGGGAACTGACTATGGCAATTTTCATTTTGTTATTCACAGGTGTGCGGTATCTCTCTATAAATTGAGAAGATGCCCGGTAGAGGGCGGATTGTAATTCTGGCACTCACAGGTACCAGGTCGGGAATGGGTTTCTTTTGAAGGGAATGTATAATACCTTAAAAATAAATCCACACTCATCTGGTTTCTCACCAGGAGGAATGTGTGTGACTCGAAAGGTGGCAAAGAGTGAAACGAAGGACTCTCGTGTCCGACTCTTTTTCTTTATTGGAATGATACTGACTTTGAGCATCTGCACCCCGGTCATGGCCGACACCTGTACAGTCTGCCATTCAGGCTGCAACTTCACGAGCATCCAGGAGGCGATCAATGCCACATCAGATGGTGACGTAATCGAGATCTATAGCGGGCACTTCAATGAACAGGTGGTTGTCGACAGGAGCCTTATCCTTAAGGGGATCGATAGCGGAATGGGGTACCCGGTCATCGATGCCGGGGGAGCTGAGTTCGGTGTGACCCTGGAGGCCCCCGGCATTGAGCTTATCTCCATGAATATCACAGGTGCGAACAGCTCTGCAGTGCTCGTCGACAGTAACCATTGCGCACTCCATGACGTTACCATAGTGCATCCCAAGGTCACAGACTATCGTCTGATGCACCCCGCAGTCATAGGCGAAGACCTGGTTGACCTCAACATATCATCGTGTACATTTCATGTGCATGGAGACACGGTAGTCCTCTATGACCCCCACGATTACTCCATCACCGAGAATGTATTCCATAATCCGTATGGATATTCCGTCGCCATCGTGAGCAGAGGTAGTGCGAATCCCACGGAAAACGGCGTAATATCGGGAAATACGATCACCCAGTCCCGCGGCGCAGGAATCGGGATCATCGCAAAGACCGTCCATGGCCTTGTCAGAAACCTTACGGTGTCGGATAACAGTATCTCCGGATCAGGAGGGTCGATCGGCCTCTTCATCCCCTCGGAAGGTGTGATCATCCGGAACAATACCCTGACTGAGAACCCGGGGGGTGTCGGGAAAGGTATCTATGGTATCATGACGTACGGAACCTCCGGAGTCGTGGTGGCGGACAACCATGTCATTGGGACCGACGTGGAACTTGCCTACCGCTTCGAGGACTGTTCCGGGCTCACTATCACCGGGAATACCGTGAATGCAAATTCTGACATGGGGATGGGATTATTGTGGGTCACGGACTCGTACGTCTCCCAGAACACAATGGACAACAACATCTACAACTTCTGGATGAGCCCTTTCGTCATGGACCCCGGCGTGCTGCCGGGTAACGTAATCGACACGACAAACCTCGTCGATGGAAGACCAGTCTGGTATTCCGAGGGAGTTGATGACCTCTCGATAGACAGCTCATATAATCTCGCCACGGTCATCCTGTATGGTTGCGATAATGCTGAGATCCGGAACCTGTCCTCGTCATCGAATGGTGCAGGTGTCATGGCACTACGCTCGGAAAATCTCACGGTCACAAACTGCTCATTCGACCAGATGTACAAGGGGATCCTCTCCATTGCATCCCCCCACCTGACCCTCCAGGGCAACCATCTCACTGACTGTTCCGATGGTATCATGGTTGGCGATTTCTACGGAGGACTTATCTCGGATAATCTGGTAGAAAATTCAGCCGATTGTGGCATCGTGACCGGTATCTACCTTGAAGACGTGACGATCAAGGATAATACTATCGACGGTGCTCTGGCAGGCATTTACCTTGATACAGTGTCAGGGTATAATAACGCAATTTTTTCAGGAAACACCATTCAGAACACTCTTATTGCGGGTATTTCCTCATCTGCATCGCAAGGAGCGATTCTGTGTGAGAATACCATTGATGCTGAAAGTGGCGTGGGGTTCGACATCAGCGGGTCATCATCACTCAACCTGACGGGCAACACGCTGACCGGGAACGCAGGAAACGGTGTTCTCTTATTTAACTCTCCTGAGAATACTTTTCTATCGAATAGAATCACTGCTGCTGAGAATGGTATCGTCCTGCAAAGGCGCGAGGGGGATGAGGGGAGCCATGATAACCTGATTGCCGACAATCATGTGACGAGCGATCAACCGGTCCTGTTCTGCTTGAAGGGCGGTCTGGGTGATGACGAAATGTATCCAAAATTTGGTGGCGGAATGGTAACCCCCATATCTGAGATGCCATCCAACATCCTGGTAAAAGCCGCAGAACTTAGTGGACCTGGCGCCTTTGTGTGCCACCCCGATCCCTATCCTCCCGCGAACTCCTGGAATACGAGGAAGATCTCCAGCACAAACATCGAAAACGGCCCCTTCCTCGGCGGGAACTACTGGGCAAATCCTGACGGCACCGGTTGGTCCCAGGTGACACCAGACCGCGGCGACGGGTTCTGCAATGCTCCGTATGTAATCGATGACGACAATGTTGACAACCTGCCGCTGCACATCCGAACCGAACCCCCGTTCTATGCGGATTTCACCGCGAAACCGGTATCCGGGAACCCACCTCTCGCGGTACAGTTCACTGATGCCTCTGACGGAAATATCATGCGATACCTCTATCGCTTCGGGGATGGGTTCTCATCGATGAGTCCAAACCCTGCCTATACCTATCGGAGACCCGGGAACTACACGGTCAGCCTGACCATCTGGCAGATGGACGGACGTATGCTGACCTCGAAAACGATCATAAAAGAGAACTGTATAAGGGTGGAAGGTGCACCCGGTCCTGATATAAAAACAAATTTCACCTGTGCCCCGACATCGGGTACAGCTCCCCTCCGGGTTACATTCACAGGGACATCGACTGGGTCTCCCATCCTGTGGAAGTACAGCTTCGGTGACGGGTTCCTCTCTACGCAACAGAACCCGGTTCACACCTATATGAAACCAGGGACCTATACAGTGAAACTCACTGTCTGGACCATCAAGCCTGATAAAAAATTGATGACCGAAACCATCGAGCGTGTGGACTATATCACTGTCTCATGAAGGGGACAGCACCTCTTTTTTCCTGGTCTCCATACTCACCGCAAACCCCTGCTGGCTGTGGGAGTGCATGCGTCACCTCCCGGCACAATCGGGGGATCCATTTTAAATGAATGGATCGAATATAACCCTTGTAAAAAAGGCGATACATATGCGCATCTCTACACGCGTTCTTCTGTTATTCTTGATTGCAGGATGCTGTTTCGGCATATTGCCGGCCAGCGCCCAGCCGCCAATCGGCGGTGACCGTGCCTGGTATGCGGTGCATTGCAATGTTGATGGGGCGAGCGTCTTCTTTGACGGCCAGTACAAGGGCGATATCCAGGGCGGAGTCCTTTACGTTGAGGCGTTTACCACCGGGACCCCCTACAGCACGTATTCCGTCCAGAAGGAAGGGTATACTACCTTCAGTGACTCGATCCCCGGAGTCCCGGGAAAAGGGGAGACTTTTGACCTGTATGCGACACTCAACCCCACTCAGCCAACCCAACCCCCCGTGATTGGCGGTGACGTCGGGTGGTACACGGTGCACTCCAACGTGAATGGTGCCAGCGTGATGTTCGACAATACTTACCAGGGAGTCATTACCAACGGTATCCTGACCGTCCAGGTCTACACCACCGGAACACCCTACAGCACATATACCGTGACCATGGCCGGGTACCTGCCCTACACCGCACCGATTACCAGTTACCCTGCCAAGGGGCAGACTGTTGACCTGTATGCGACATTGAACCCTGCTCCCACTCCGACCCCCACCAAGTCGCCCGTCTCTTTGGGGATTGCACTCTCTGCCCTGGCGGCAGCCGGGCTCCTCCTGGCAGCCAGGAGAGAGTAATTACACTCACTTTTTCGAATGAAAATGGCTTCGCCATTTTCATAATTTATGGCTGAAATCCTGAAAGTAGTTCATAGTGTGTGAATATGAAAATGGCTGCGCCATTTTCATGAGTACGTATGCGTGTGTCTCGAAGAGAATCATGTAGTTTTTTTCAGAATCTTCGCATTACCAGGCATTTCCTGCTGTTCTTGCAGATTACCCTTCACATCCCGGTAATATACACTCCCATATATCCACATGAGAAGAATTGCAATGGGTATATCATTCCGATTTGGGGCATCCAGATGGTGTGAGTAGAATTCATTGCATATTCAGTTGGAAAAAAGTTATTTGGAAATTTGATACTTCCACCAGATGACAAACAGATTTACTGAAAATAGTTACCAACGGCGAATTTATAGTCACTGGTTTGCATACAGATAGTGTATGGATATAGAGAAGATCCGCAAGGCATTTGAGTCGGAAGGAATTGAGAAAGAGATCAGGTGCCCGGAGGCCTTTGCCATCTCGGAGAAATATGGGATTGCCAAGATGGACATCGCCAAATACTGCAACACGAATGGCGTGAAGATTAGGGGTTGCCAGTTAGGCTGCTTCAAATGAGCCTTTTCCTGCGCACCATTCCTGTAGAAGAGGCCATACGCATCGCTACAGGAGTAGCGCCTGCCCCGCGTTACGAAGAGATACCTCTCGAGGACGCGGGAGGCAGGGTGCTCGCGAGGGATGTCGCCGCAGATGTCGATATCCCGGGTTTTGACCGATCAGTAATGGATGGGTACGCAGTCAGGGCTTCCGACACCTTCGGAGCCGGTGAGGCAATTCCCTCACTCCTCTCTCTGAGAGGGACGGTGATGATGGGCAGGACTCCTGAAATTGTGCTCCAGGCAGGTGAATGCGCCTATATTCCCACGGGGGGGGAACTTCCAGTTGGGGCAGACTCCGTTGTGATGATCGAGCACTCCGAGGCCATCGGAGACCAGATCCTGGTGAAACGACCTGTCGCCAACGGTGAGAACCTCATCAGGAGGGGTGAGGACTTCACCCGGGGCAAACCTGTGCTCCTGAAAGGGCGCCGACTCACTCCTCCTGATCTTGGAGTCCTTGCTGCAGTCGGCTGCCATACTGTCCCTGTCTGTTCCATACCCGCCATCGGGGTTATCTCCACCGGGAATGAGCTCATACCTGTGCGAAAAACACCCATCGGGAGTCAGATCCGGGACAGCAACAGCGTGATGCTGGGGGCATACCTGCAGCGGGCGGGATGCAGGACCACGCTCTACGGGATCATCCCCGACGAGCGCAAATCGTTGGCGAATGCCCTGCAGACTGCACTTGCCGAAAATGACGCAGTCATTCTCTCCGGGGGAAGCTCGAAGGATGAGCGGGACCTCTGCGCTGACCTGATAGGGGAATGTGGCGAGATCCTGGTCCACGGTGTGGCCATAGCCCCCGGGAAGCCGACGATTATCGGGAAGTGCCGTGGAAAACCGGTGCTTGGTCTACCCGGTCATCCAGCATCTGCCCTCGTGGTGCTTGACAGGATCGGGAGACCGCTTCTTGCCGAAATGGCAGGAGAGGTGATGAGGCCGGCATGTACCCGGAGTGCACAACTTGCCCAGAACGTACCTTCAATCCGTGGGCGGGAGGATTATATAAGGGTCCGGTTGGAAGGTAACCGGGCATCTCCCCTCTTTGGCAAGTCCGGGCTCTTGAACACTCTTGTCCAGAGCGACGGGCTGATACGCATCCCTGCCGGTAGCGAAGGGCTCGAGGAAGGCGAGACCGTAGAGGTAATCCTGTGGTGAAACGCTACCTCTCTGTTGTCTCACTCGATAAGGCCCTCTCGATTCTCGAAGAGGCCCTCATCCCACTCTTTCCCGAGACGATTCCCCTGGAGGAGTCTGCAGGCCGGATCACGGCGCAGCCGGTATTTGCCACTTACTCGGTCCCCGAGGTGCACCTGGCCGCGATGGACGGGATCGCAGTCAGGAGTGTCGATACGGTTGGGGCAAGCGAGCAATCCCCTGTTACGCTTCCTGTGGCCATTCGGGTCAATACCGGGAATGTGGTGCCGCCAGAATACGACGCAGTGATCATGATCGAGGATGTCTGGACTGAGGATACCCGGTATATCATCAGGAAGCCCGCGAGCCCGTGGCAGCATGTCCGGCCGGCAGGAGAGGATATCGCCGAGTCCGAGATGGTCGTCCCCTCCCACCACAGGATTCGCCCGTCAGATATCGGGGCACTTGCAGCCTATGGCATCGTCTCGGTCAAAGTCCTCGGGTTCAGGGCGGGGCTGATCCCCACCGGGAGCGAGCTGGTGCCACCAGGCACCAGGCCAGGGCCGGGCCAGGTGGTGGAGAGCAATACCCGGATGGCCGCTGCCTGGCTCTCGTCACTCGGAGGGAGATGTACCCGCTACCCGCTCACCCCTGACCAGCCAGACCTGATCCGGGACACTCTCTCACGTGCGGTGAGAGAGAACGACCTGGTTGTCGTATCCGCCGGGTCCTCGGCGGGGACCAGGGATTACACTGCGGATACGATTGCAGGCCTTGGAGAGGTGCTGGTGCACGGCGTGGCCATCAAGCCGGGAAAACCGGTCATCATCGGGAAAATACAGAAGAAACCGGTGATAGGAATGCCTGGATACCCGCTCTCGGCACTGACGGTGCTCCGGGAGATAGTCACCCCCCTGGTCCGTCTCTCGGGGATCCCGGTCCCCGAACCAGCACTCATCCCCGCCAGGCTCACTGCGACCCTGCACTCGGAGTCAGGGACAGATGAGTTCGTACTCCTGGCCGCAGGCCGTATCGGACTCACCTGGGTGGCAACACCACTCTCACGCGGTTCCGGAGTCCAGATGAGCGCGGTCCGGTCCAATGCATACCTCCGCATCATCTCGTCCCTTGAGGGCTATGAGGCCGGCGAGGTGGTCCCTGCCAGCCTCACCGTCAGACCGGCCCAGGCAGAAGAGGCAATTCTCATCACCGGGAGCCACGACCCGGTCCTTGATCACCTGGCAGAACTGGTGCAACAGGACCACGTGGAACTTCATTCCACCCACACAGGCAGCATGGGAGGGCTGATCGCCCTGAAGCGGAATGACTGCCATGCTGCACCCATACATCTCCTGGCACCTGATGGTGACTATAATACCCCCTACCTGGAGAAATACCTGCCCCGGGAGGAGATTGCCCTCATCTGCGTGGCCGGGAGGGAGCAGGGCATCGTCTCCAAAAAGGGTATCTCCATCGACGAGCTGCCGGGAACCTCTTTCATCAATCGGCAGAAAGGTTCGGGAACCCGCATGCTCCTCGACCATGAACTGCGCCTCCGGGGCATCGCTTCGGGGGAGATCCCCGGATACGACAGGGAGGCCACTACTCACATCGGGGTCGCCCTGGCGGTGAAGACCGGGGAGGCAGAAGCTGGCATGTGTGTCTACTCTGCGGCAAAGGCACTCGGGCTCCCTTTTATGCCAGTCGCACAGGAACGGTATGAACTTGCCATCAGAAGCGAGTATATGGATGACCAGCGGGTGATGGCACTGGTAAAAGCCATACGTTCGCCACGCTTCAGGGAGATTCTTCTGCGGTTGGGGGGGTACGACGAGTCAATTGCCGGTGTGCAGCGGCAAGTGCACTGAGCACCGCCTCTTCCGGCGTCTCACAGGGTTGCACCCCGGCAATCTCCCAGGACTTATACCCGAATACCGGTTTTCCTGTTTTTAACGCGATGGCAATCTCTGAAAGGGTACCATAGGCCCCTCCCACCGCGACCAGTGCATCCGCACTCCCCACCACCAGGAAATTCCGGGCGTGGGAGAGATTGGTGCGTATGCTCACCGAGAGCGCCCGGTTCCCCTCACCGGCATGAGGGAGTATCCCCACTGTGAGCCCGCCCTTCTCCCGGGCTCCTCTGCATGAGGCTTCCATCACCCCACCGAGTCCTCCCGAGATCAGAATGGCACCGTGGGCTGCCAGCATGCCCCCCACCTCCGCTGCTGCCAGGGCTTCCTCTTCGGAACACTCCGATGAGCCGATAACCGCCACCTGGACAGGACGTTCCGGTGCCGTCACTCTGCACCGCCTGCGGGATTGAAGGCAAGAAGCCTCGGCACGGTCATCTCCTCTATCGCATACCTCGGCCCTTCCCTCCCGAGACCTGAGCCTTTCACACCCCCGTAAGGCATATGGTCCACCCGGAACGTGGGGATGTCATTCACCTGGACCCCCCCGAACTCGGCGAGCGCATGGACTTTGAGGATCCTCTGGATATTCTGGGTGAATATCCCCATCTGCAGGCCGTAGGGAACCTGATTGGCCAGGTCTATTGCGTCTTCGAGAGTGTCATACGGGGTGAGCGTGATCACCGGGGCGAAGACCTCCTGGCAATTCACCCTCATTCCCGGTGTGGAGTCTGCGATCACGGTCGGGTAGAAGATCGCCCCTTCCACGCGCCCGCCGGTAAGTATCCGGGCACCCTGAACTTCCGCTTCTCGGACCACCTTCAATGCCCGCTCTGCAGCCTCCCTGGTGATCATGGGACCAATAGTCGTTTTCTCGTCCCGGGGATCCCCTGTCACCAGTGCCATAGCGCCAGCGCATATCTGGTGGCAGGCCTCCTTGTAAATGCTCCGGTGGATGTATACACGCTGCACCGAGATGCACACCTGCCCGGCATTGGTAAACCCACCGGTCATGATACGGGAGATTGCATAGGAAAGGTTCGCGTCCTGGTGCACGATCACCGGGGCGCTTCCTCCCAGTTCAAGGGAGACCTGCTTCCTCCCGGCGGTCTCCCGCAGCCCCCATCCCACCTCCGGGCTTCCGGTGAAGGAGACAAAGGCGATGCGGGGGTCACCTGCTACCTGCCCTGCCCTGCTCCCCGGGCAGGGGACTACGCTCAAAGCCTCTTTCGGGAAGCCGGAAGAGAGCAGCATTTTTCCCAGGAGAAGCGCGGAGATGGGTGTTGCCGAGGAAGGTTTCAACACGAGGGAGTTCCCGGCGGCAACCGCAGGTCCAAGCTTGTGGCAGGCCAGGTTCAGGGGGAAATTGAATGGGATGATACCCAGCACAACACCGATTGGCATGCGGCGGGTGATGGCAAACCTTCCCTCGTTCCCGGGTGTCCAGTCGAGAGCGAGTACCTCCCCTCCGATACGCCTGGATTCCTCCGCCGAGATCCGCAGGGTCTCTGCCGCCCGCTGCACCTCCATACGGGCAAATGCGATGGTCTTTCCCCCTTCCCTTACCATAACCACTGCAAGTTCCCCGGCCCGTGATTCGACCATCCCTGCAATGCTGTTGAGGATACGGTATCGTTCGGCACAGGAGAGGGCCCTGGTCTTCGCGAAGCCCTCGTGTGCCGATGCCACGGCATCCTCAAGATCCCCGGCTCCGGCCTGGTGAATCCTCGCCACGAGTTCCCCGGTATAGGGGAACCGGACCTCGAGAATATCCCCGGAAAACCGCTCCTCTCCTCCTACGATGCACCCATACTCGGGCACGTCTTCCTTCTTCGACCTGGTCATTTCACTCCTCCTGCCACAAGGTGAACCTCGGTCAGAGAAAAAGGCCCCGCATTGTTCCCGGGATTCCCCCGGTATATCATTCACTTTTTTATATATTCCTCTCCCATGTGTACTTTCGTGGTGGAATATTCCATGACAGATTGTTTTATTCTCTGATCGAAAGAGCGCGTTCCCCCTGTGCTGCCATACCTGGAAAGGCTGCCAGGGGCACGGATTGAGAATGGGAATATGCGTCCCCCCGGGTATACCTGAGGGGGAATCCCCAAACTACTTTGGATGGCACGACCTATATTACAGGACTGTATATCTCTCCGCCAGGCAGGGAGACAGAAAAGGGGGATATGTGTGAAGGAAGTGAGCAGCAGTTATCAGGCCCTTGAGATCGAGGATTCGGTCCAGCAGTACTGGAAAGAGGAGAACACCTATGAGAAGGTCAAGGAGTTGCACCGAGACGGAGACGATTTCTTTTTTGTGGACGGCCCCCCCTACACCACCGGCCATATCCACCTTGGGACTGCCTGGAACAAGATCATCAAGGACTGCCTGCTCCGCTACCATCGCCTGTGCGGGAAGAACGTGATTGCCAGGGCCGGTTATGACATGCACGGCCTTCCCATCGAGGTCCGGGTTGAGCAGATGCTTGGTTTCTCCTCCAAGAAAGATATCGAGCGTTTCGGCATCGGCCCTTTTATCGAACGTTGCAGGACTTTTGCCGCCACCAACAAGGACATCATGAGCGAGCAGTTCAAGCGCCTGGGAGTATGGCTGGACTTTGACGACCCCTACCAGACCATGCACCCCGGGTATATCGAGGCCGCATGGTGGACCCTGAAAAGGGCAGATGAGGAGGGGATGCTCGAGCGGGGCTTCCGGGTGGTGAACTGGTGCCCCCGCTGCGCCACCGCCATTGCAGATGCCGAGGTGGAGTACTGGGACGAGCGTGACCCGTCCATCTTCGTGAAGTTCCCCGTTGAAGGTGTGGACGGGGAGTATCTGGTCATATGGACCACCACCCCCTGGACCCTGCCTGCAAACGTGGCCGTGGCAGTGCACCCGGACTTTCTCTATGCCCGGGTGGAAGCAGTCCGGGACGGGAAGAAGGAGGTGCTCTGGATCGCAGAGGACCTGGTGGAGTCTGTCCTCCGGAAGGGGCGCTACCAGGACTTCTCCATCACCGGGAAGCGTTCCGGGAAGGAGATGTGCGGCATGACTTTCCACTCGCCGCTCAGGGAGCAGGTGCCGCTCCAGAAAGAGATCTCCCACAGGGTGGTCACCGCGGATTTCGTGACCATGGAGAACACGGGGATGGTACACATCGCCCCAGGGCATGGGTGGGATGACTACCTCCTGGGCTGCAGGGAGAATCTCCCCATTATCTGCCCCGTCGATATCCAGGGGCACTTTACCGGGGAGGCAGGGATGCTCTCTTCCCTGTTCGTCAAGGACGCCGACCCGGTGGTGCTGCAGGAGCTGGGCCACCACCTCCTTGCAAGCGATCAGGTGGTGCACCGGTACGGCCACTGCTGGCGGTGCAAGACCCCCATTATTTACAGGGCCACCTCGCAGTGGTTCCTGAAAGCATCACTCCTGAAGGAACGCATGCTCGAAGAGGTGAAGAAGGTTACCTGGTACCCGGAATGGGCCGGGAGCGCCAGGTTCTACGACTGGATCAAGGAGGCCAGGGACTGGTGTATCTCCCGGCAGCGGTACTGGGGTATCCCCATCCCGATCTGGACATGCAGTTCATGCGGAAAGCACCGGGTGATCGGGACCATCAGGGAACTCGAGGAGGCGAGCGGGGTACCTGTCCAGGACCCGCACAGGCCCTGGGTTGACCAGTTGACCATCCCCTGCTCATGCGGGGGATCCATGCTCAGGGTGGAGGACATCTTTGACGTCTGGTTCGATTCTGCAGTGGCCTCCTGGGCCACCCTGGGATTCCCGGCCCGCGCTGATGCCCTGGAGAGCCTTTGGCCGGCCGATTTCATCACCGAGGGGCAGGATCAGACCCGGGGGTGGTTCTACAGCCAGCTCGGAGCCAGTACGATCGCGTTTGGCCGGGCACCCTACCGGAGCGTGCTGATGCATGGGTTTGCTCTTGATGCCGAAGGACGGAAGATGAGCAAGAGCCTCGGGAACGTGGTCACCCCCGAGGAGGTGATCAAGTCCCAGGGTGTGGATGTCCTCCGTCTCTATGTCCTCTCCCAGAGCGCTCCCTGGGATGACCTTCGGTTCAACTGGGATGGGGTGAAAAATATGCACCGGGCTATGAACATCCTCTGGAACGTCTACCGGTTCCCCCTCCCCTACATGATCCTGGACGGATTTTCTCCCCGGTCAGGAGACGGTACCTGGAACGATGAGTTCATCAGGGGACGGTTCTCCTCGCTCTCGCCCGAGGATCGCTGGATTGTCTCCCGGGTCAACACCCTGGCCCTGCAAGTGACCGGTGATCTCTCGGAGTGTCAGTTGCATCGGGCTTCCCGGGCCATCATCGGGTTCATCCTCGAAGACCTCTCCCGCTGGTACGTGCAACTGGTCCGGGAAAGGATGTGGCTGGAGGGAGAGGCCCCGGAGAAGACTCAGGCCTACGAGACACTGTATTACACCCTGCGCACCCTTCTTACCGTTGCCTCCCCCTTCATCCCCCACATCACCGAGGCCATGTACCGCAATCTCCAGATCCCCGGAGACCCGGAGAGCGTGCATATGCTGCAATGGTGCACGGGCGATCCAGTGCTCCGGGATGAAAACCTGGAGTCTGCCATGGATACTGTCAGGTCTTTTGACGAGGCACAGGCAAATGCCCGGCAGGCGGGGAAGCGAAAACTACGCTGGCCGGTCAGGGAATGTGTAGTGGTGGCAGAAACCCCAAACGTCGTTGAGGCCATATCCTCACTCAACCATATCTGCAGGGACAGGGCGAACGCAAGGGTTGTCAGGGCTGTATGCGGGACATGGGAACGTATCGGGTGGAGGGCGGAACCGGTGATGAAGGCACTCGGGCCCGCGTTTGGGAAGAAGGCCCCCCTCGTAAAGGACCTGATCCTGAACGCTGATGGCAACGCCATGAAATCCGCCCTGGATGCCGGTGAGACATTCATCCTGGGGCAGGGGGAGGGCTGTTTCGAGATTTCGCCCGGACAGGTCACCTTCGCGCAGCAGCTCCCGGAGGGTGTATTCTCAGCCCCAATGCAGGGCGGCATCGTCTATGTGGATGTTGCGCTCACCCCCGACCTGGAGGCCGAGGGATACGCCAGGGAGATTATCCGCCGTTTCCAGGAGATGCGAAGGCAGATGGATCTCAAAGTGGAGGATTTCATCACCGCCGACGCCTGCATAAAAGACCCTCGCGTCTGCAAGGCAGTTGAAGAATCCTGGAGAGAGGGTATCATGGAGGAGATCAGGGCTGTCTCTTTCGAGGTGCATGGAGGAGAATGCCCTGCAGGGACACACCATGCAGTGGAAAAAGAGTGGGACGTGGAGGGCATTGCCATGACCCTCTCTCTCTCACGGGCTTCTCAGCAGTGACGAGAGCAACTCCCTGCCTTCGGCAGAGGAGAACACCGGGAGATCCCGGACGATCTTCACCTCGCTTCTCAGGCTCTCCGCCATCCTCCCCTCTTTTGGGTTGAACCCCTTGATCATATAGACCTTCTTCTGTACCAGGATACCCCTGCGCTGCCATGCCGGAGTATGCGCCAGATTGATCCCGTGGGAGTAGGCCAGTTCGTGCATCTCTTGTGAAGGGCGGCTTTTCAGGAATACCGCCGCCTCTTTCCGGTTCATGCCGTCTCTCATCAGGGCATACTGGCAGTAGGCATTGAGATGGTTCCTCCAGGCCTCTCCCTGCCGGTGGATCAGGTACTCGGGGGCCAGTTCAGGGGTGACATGGATGATCCGGGCATCGAACGAGACAGGTTCGTTGCTCTCCATCTCGATAGTGAGGGCGCTTGCGGCAAAAGAGGCGCAGACAGAGTCGAGTTTCTCCACCCGGCCATTGAAGGGAAGGCGGGAGAAGTAGAGGCTGATCTCGTCCGAGAAAGTAAATGCGAGATCCGGGGAGAGGCCGCTCTCTGCGATGAGCCGGGTGCTCACCCGGGCCATGGAATCTGCAAACCGGGTGTCGAACGGTCGTTCCAGGTTCCATGACTCGGCCAGCCGGTGGAAAGTACGGCCATCCAGGCGGAGAAAAAGGGGGGGGAGTGCCACCAGGTTGCTGAAGAGCTCTCGGTGTTTCATTGGAAAAATCGTATGAATACCGCAAACCCGGGGTGTGGGGGGGTTCGCGAGGGGTGGTTACTTCTCGGCTTCTCCAAAATCTCCGGACTTGAAGGCACCGGGAAGGTGGCGGATTATCACGATATCCCCGATGCTCCGGATGATGCGGAAGGGCAGTTTGAGCCCCTTGTAGTTCTTGATATCCACCAGTTCCTGGTTGAGCTTGCCGACCACCAGGGACTCCATCTTCTTTCCCTCGATATCGAGAATCACATCTTCGACCTCGCCCACGAACACACTCTTTTCAGTGTAGATATTCAACCCGAATAACTCCGTAATCTGCGTTCTCATCCTAATCATGGAAGATATATACTATGATGGTTAAAAAGATACTCATTTTTATGAACGGGTCGTTCAAAATCGGGTCACTATTTGGCATCCCTATCCTCCTGCACTGGACGTTTCTCGTGATCATTCCCCTCTTTGCCTGGATCATCGGGAGCCAGATCACCCTGACCGTAGAACTCCTCTCGGGTCTCTTCCGTGTCCCGATCGACACGACCTACCTCACCCCAGGATGGAATCCCTATTTCCTCGGGGCATTCGTGGCACTTGGGCTCTTTGGAGGTGTCCTGGTGCACGAGATCGCCCATTGTCTTGTGGCAAAACGGAAGGGGGTCCCTATCAATAGTATCACCCTGCTCATCTTTGGGGGGGTCTCCTCTATGGATGAGAGCGTCCCGGATCCAAAAGTGGAACTCCCGATGGCCCTCGTAGGGCCGCTCACCAGCCTCGCAGTGGGCCTCATCAGCACTGCCCTGCTGTATATAGCATCAGAATTTGTCTCAGATCCCCCGCTTTCAGGCCTTCTGGTCTTTATTTTTGCCTATCTGGGGCTCCTCAACATATTCCTCTTTGGCTTCAACCTCCTGCCCGCATTCCCTATGGACGGCGGGAGGGTGCTCCGGGCATATCTTGCCGGGAGGATGCCCCTTCACCGGGCCACCCGCATCGCGGCGGACGTAGGAAAAGTGTTTGCAGTCATATTCGGAATACTCGGTCTCATCTTCTTCTCCCCCGTACTGATCCTTATCGCGTTCTTCATCTATATCGGGGCAGGACAGGAGTCAACGGCCATCAAGTACAACTTCCTCCTGAAAGATGTGAACATGGGTGACATCATGGCACACACGGTGATGACAGTCTCCCCCACCACACCGGTCAGGGAAGTGATCGACCTTATGTATACCACCAAGCACCTGGGGTTCCCAGTCATTGACCGGGGATTCGTGGTGGGGATTATCACCCTCGCTGACGTGCACAAGATCCCGCCCCTGGACCGCGAGGCCATGCAGGCCCGGGATATCATGACAAGAGAGGTGATTACGCTGCCCCCACAGTCACCGGTGATCGAGGGACTCAGACTGATGTCCAGGTACAATATCGGGCGCATCCCCGTGATGGACCAGGACCGCCTGGTGGGGCTCGTCACCCGGACTGATATCCTGAAGGTTATCGAGCTGAAGGAGACCTGACGAAAGTAAGCCAGGCATCAAGGGGAGTTGCACCGACCAGGGCCTGGAACTCCCCGAGGTTGGAGAACGGCCTCCTGGCTGCTATCCGCCCTGCTCTCTTCTTCCCCACGCCCGGCAGCCATGCGAGCGTTCCCGGGGGAAGGGCGTTGATATCGATCGGAACCGGGAACGCGGTGAGGGATCTCATGCCGTGGTCCACCACCACTACGTCAAGGACGGTTCTTGCCGGGATTCGGAGCGGGATCCCCACCAGTATGGGATAGGATCCCATCTGGCGCCCGAAGGAGGTGCTCCCCTCCTCCTCTACCACGACCCGGGAGAGTACTGTGCCAACAGGAAACACCCTGGTAAGCATGGGAAGATCGAATCTCTTGCGGACCTGCTCCTTGAAGTGACGGAACTGCGTCTGGTGCAGACCAAGGGCATTTTCAGAGAATGCCCTGGTGCCTTCAAACGGCATCAGCTGCCGGATGTTCACCCTGCGGACCAGGCAACCCGATGCGAGGACATGTGCCAGAAATTCCATGTTGAGATCGAAGGTCAGCATGGTCTCTCCCGCCAGCCCGGAGATGAAATTGAGACCCGGGAGGAGGTGAGGGATACCAGCCTCCCGTTTCATGCCGGCCTGGTTCACGATCCTGATGGCCTCCATGACCTGTGCGGGCCCGGCTTTTAAGTTATTCTTCGCAATCACCACCGGGTCAGCAGTCTCCATCCCGAATGCCGCCACATCTCCTGGGGTATGATGTGCAATAATTGCGTCCAACGCTGCCCGGCTCTCTTCGGGATGACGGGCGATAGTCCCGGGGTTTACATTGTCGATGTGGAGGGTGAGCAGGTCCGGCGCCGCACCCCTGACAGCGGAGAAGAGTTCTTCGACTCTCCCGGGAACCGGGGTGGGATACTCTTCTGCAGGCGATGCACCATAGACCATGATGTCCGGCTGCCTGCCGATGCGAAAATGCCGTGCTCCGGCCCTCTGCAGGGCCTCGATTTCTGCGGTAATACCTTCCAGCATGCGGAAGACGGGCGGCCCGTAGAACGGCTCTGTGCAGAAGGAGCAGCCACCCGAATGTGCACGCGAACACCCCCGGGCAGTCTCCATCTCGCACATCACCCACGGAAAGCAGGGGTGATCGCGTATCACCACAGCGCCGGAGACCGCCCAGGGGTTTTCCCTCCGGTAGTCGAATGTCCCGTGGGTCTTCCCTTCCCTCAAAAAGGTGTCGAGTGCAGTTGCAGGTGACCCGGTGAGCAGGTATTCAAACCCTGATATGGCCTCTTTTACCGCCTTCTGGCCACCACCGGATGAGTACCCAAACCCGATGGGGCCGGCGAGGAATGTCTTGGGGGAACGGAGTTGTGCTCCCACCTGGCGGATCTCGGTCAGCGTGGCAGGGGTTCCACCGAGATACTTTCCAGGGACGGTCACACCTGCGATCATCACCACCAGGTCTGCAGTATTCATTGCGGCGAAGAGTCCCGGGTCCTTTCGCACCTGGTCTATGGTGAGGTACTGCAAAGAATACCCATTCCCGATGAGGGCCCCGGCCACCGTCCGGATATAAGGGGAGATATAGGGGGGGACACCGAGACAGGCCGGCTCGTCTACGTATCCATCAAGTATACACGCAGATTTCTGTTTCATGGCTCCAGGAGGGCAAGGAGCCGCCCGGCCCAGTAGAGCTTGCCCCTCTTTATGTGATCGACATGAGGATCGTCGAGGTCAAACCCGAGGATGGTGATACTGGCGGCACCCAGGGAATGCGCAGCAAAGGCTGCCCGGTCGCCGTCAGTGAACCCTCCAAAGTTGTGCACCCCCGGGAGGGGACAGCTCTGGGTGGTCCCAACCAGGGGACCCGGTAATTTCGGTACCCAATGGCGAAGGAGGGGAATGTTGTCGCCATGGGCATGCACCACCACGATGGTCCCTTCACGGTTCATATCCACGTATTCGTCTGTTGCCCCGTCAAGGTCAGTGAAGATGGCATCCGGGCGGATCCCATGGGAATGGAGAACAAGGGACGCCGCATCGGCTGCAAACACGGTCCCTCTCACCAGGGGAATCTCCCGGGCCAGACAGGGGGCATTCCCGCATACGCACACGTCCCGGCCCCGGCAGGCTTCTTCTAAAAGGACGAGATCGTCCCTCGGAAGAAGGACTTTTAGGATCTCTGCCGCCCGTTCATCCTCCTCGCGGTCAAACCCGAAATACCTGACTATCTCCTCGTATATTGGCTCCCATTCCTCAAAGTTCATTCCCGGCCTCGGTATCCAGTCCCACAAGGCTGGTGAACTTCTTGAGCAGCGGATCCATGATCAGGCCGAGGAGTTCCTCCTTGTTCTTCACCCGGCGGAAATAGGAGAGGGGTATTGTGGCTGCAGCCATGTTGGGATGACCGCCGGCGTCCCCGATATCTCCAAAGGCCTCCTCGAGGACGTTCCCGATATGCAGCCGTATGTCACGGTTCCTGGAAGAGATGATAATTGCATCGTCGGAGATGCCGTAGACGAGGGCGGTGTTCACCCCTTCAAGAGAGATGAGGAGATCGGCTGCCTGAGGAAGTGAGTCGCGGTTTCGCACAAACCCCACATTTGCAAAGAGATACCCGCTCTGGATCCGCCGGTTTCGGATCGCGTTCCCAAGCACGTCCAGGGTCTCCTGGGAAAGAGAGGGAGACATGATCTGGTCGAGGAGGTCCGAATCGGTGAGCGGGAGGAGGAATGCGGCATTCGAGAGATCCTGGGGGGTGACGTTCCGCCGGAAATCCCTGGTATCCGAACGGATGCCATAGAGGAGGCCGGTGGCCACGTTCTTATCGACAGGGATATCCAGTTCCTGCAGGTACTGGGAGAGAATACTTGCAGTGGCACCAAGACCAGGCCTTACATCCACGAAAGATGCCCCCTCGAGTCCATGACCATCCTGGTGGTGATCAATGACAATATGCACCCTTGTCCTTGAGGAGAGTGAGTTGTTCATCCCGGGGCCGGGGCAGTCCACCAATGCCAGGTAGGTGCAGTCCTGCATGACATGGGGTTCCAGTTTTTCCATCTTGATATCGAGGAGGTTCACCATGGTCCGGTTCTCCTGGTGACCGATGATGCCGTCGTAGAAGATACGGCAGGTGAGCTTCCCGGGATTCGCACTCCTGGCGATGGCAGAGAGTGCCATGGCGCTCCCTATTGCATCGGGGTCCGGATTCTTGTGGGTGATGATCCCGAGTGTTCCCTCCCATCCGGCCAGGAGGTCGTGAAGCCTCTGTGAGAGTCTGCTCACGTGGAGCTTGTTGATCTGGTGGATGGCTGCTCTTGCCACCACCTGCTGGGGATAGAGGACGAAGTCCGCCCCTGCCGACTCCAGCATCCCGGCGCCGATGGGGTCGAGCGCCCGGGCAACGATGTGCACCTGCGGAATCTTCTGGCGGAGGATTTTTACGGCGGCAAGATTTGCCTGGTGATTTCCGGTGAGGACAAATGCAATCTCGAACACAGGAAGCCCCGAGAGGAATGCCGGGTCGCCAATATCGCGGATCATGGCATCGAGGTTCTGATCCCGGAGCTCCTTTACCCGTGCCTCGTCCCGGTCCAGCACGAGCACCCGCCCATCTTTCCTCGAGAGTTCCAGGGCAACGTGGTACCCGGTGCTTCCACAGCCCAGGACCGCGTATTTCACCCGTTCTGCCGTTCCATATCCTCCCGCCTCTGCCATGCTATACTGTCACTTCGGCACATTATTAAGGTTACAACCTGAACAAGGGAAATAACCGGGCGAATTCCTCCCCTACACATTCTACACCAATTAACGGAACATTTATACTACATTCAGGATCATAAATATAGGCCGATCAGGCATGGGCTTGTAGCTTAGTTCGGAAGAGCGACGGACTCTTAATCCGTAGGTCAAGGGTTCAAATCCCTTCAGGCCCGTTCTCATTTTTGGACACTGCCACCGATTTCTCAATAACTACCAATATCCAGAATGACGATCTCCGGCTGCGACATATCCGCAACTCTTATGCGCCACCTCTCCTTTCAGAATATATGGAGATTTCCTTGGATTCCCCCTTTCAAAAGATTGACTTTTTCGTTTCTTTCGTTCTCATTGGTGTGTGTGTCTTATTTCTTTCCTGTACACCGGCAGGAGCAGCCTCTCTTACTGCGTACATCTCCACCAGCCCGTCTGGCGATTCCATCAAGACTGCTACCGACTATGAGCAGGAGGGGATGGCACTGATGGCCCAGCGGGACTGGAACGGGCTCATTGCCCTCACCGACGATGGCCTGGCTCTCTACCCTGACGAGAGCGAACTGATGTGCCTGAAAGCGTATGCCCTCCGGAAGATCGGACATTTCCAGGAATCGGTGGATCTCCTCGATGTGGCCATCCCACTGGACCCGAGACCCGCACGGTTTGCAAACCGGGGATATGGACTTCTGTCCCTGGGTCGGACACATGATGCCCTGGCCGATGCATACACAGCTATTGCGCTCGACAGTTCATACGCGACCGGCCATGTATTGAAGGCGACTGCCCTCCTTGAGATGGGCAACCTCACAGGCGCATTGGAGGAAGCGGACACCGCTATCGCACTTGGTCCGGGCATCGCTCACTATTGGCATATCAGGGGCAATGTGATGGACCGGATGGGTAATTGCACGGGAGCGATCGAGTCGCTGGAACGGTCCGTGACCCTCGACAACGAATATGAAATGCCCTGGCCCGGGCTCACCAATGCGAGTAGTGACCTTGCACAGGTAAAAGCCCGGTGTTCAAGGCCAACCACCTCGCCTACACCGACACAGGCTGCTTTTCCCTCATTGCTGGTAGTTGCAACGACCGGAATCATGGTGTGGTTGATACGAAAATAAAGTCACAAGAAATTCCCGAGTGTAACTCAAAGGCAGAATAGGCAGAGGATCAACCCCATTTTATTCTCTTCTGCACCTGCTCCATGAAGTTGGGGATCGGCTTGGTGGTCTCCTGGGAGCTGAACGCCAGTTTCCCGCATTCTCAATTCAATCTTTTCCTGATATCTCTTCCAACCCTTGGGAAACCAACAAGATTCTATCTGTGACATTTCAGAGAGAGAAGATGCCCAATTTCAGCCAGTGTCTCCTCACAATCGGATTTCGGGAAGACTATTCGCAGTTCCTTATGAATTCCCCTTCATCCGTCCATTCCTTTTGATCGGCCAGCCATGATTGATATGCTGCATTCATCGAAACGGATTTGCGATAAGCATATCACTTTATCTCATTCATTCCATTTTTTCAAAGGATTGGTCAATGAGAACACCTGGTGAATACTTTTCAAAAGTGTCAGGCGATTGTTCATCCAGCCCATATACCGGAGTATTCCTCTTAAAAGTAGGGGAATTGACCTGTTTTCTCTTCCATAAAAAAGAGCCGATAGGATGCCTGGATTCTCCCTTTATTGATATATCCCTTGGGAAATGGCAATTCAAGTTGTCCTGAAGCGCGGTATAAAATCTTCAATTTGAGATTATTTTTTAAATCGGATAGAAATTTACCGTCAGACGCCAGGTTTACATGGAGAGAGGATCAAGGAGTATATGGTGACATCATGAGGCAGGCGCCGGTATCTGTCTTTACCCGGGCTGGCACGGCCCGGCGTTCAGGGAAGGGGATGGCCTTCACCCTGGGGGACCGCATATTTTACTTACCTTCTGAGGAAGTGGGGGGACTCTTCTCAGACCGGAATGCCGCGATAATAAATGATGAAGGAGAGCAGGAGGGAATGGCATGGCTCTCCCCTGTTCTTGCCAGGAAGAAAAAAGACCTGACCGCTTTGATCATGGATCGCCTCTTTGTGGTCTCTTGCAGGGAACTCCATGCATTGCTCTCGGGGAACCGGGATGGCATCATAGTCCGCGAGTACCATATCGTCCGGGCATCATAATCTGCTGTAGAAAACTATTTATAATATAGAAGTATACTTCCACCAAGGAGGTGGTTTTCACATTGGTTCCACGGACTATCAGGAGACCGGGAATAGGTAACCCGAAAACATTGCAGAGAGAAAAATCACTGGATGGAGGTGAAAACAGGAATGCTTCAGGCGCGAGTGATGCGGCCTGGAATAGTTGACCAGGGCCTTTGGCAAGATTTAGACACTAAAATACTGAGAACGGAACCAGAAGAGCCACCCATGTGGGATTTTGGAAAATCGGGCTCTTCATATTATTATATCCTGGTAAAGGGGAGGATTCAAACCTTGTGGCATGCCAGGACATTCGAGGACGGGACCTCTCACCACGAGGAGATCGCTCACGATCAATGGGGAATCACTGATGATGACCTCGATGATGCGGTCAGGTTGGCGGGCTTGTATGATGATCCGCATTGTGCACTGCTTGATCATCAATTTGTCCCAATCTCGGGGCACATAGCAAAAAAGCTGAGAATACTACACCTGGGTTGAGTTGAGTGGGGGGTCCAGGCACCCTACGGGCTTGAGGGAAAAATATATTAATATTGGAAAATATTTTCTTTCCTATTACCCTGTGCGAGTAATTACAGGAAACCAATGATTATCTTTGTCCCGGGTGTTACGAGAGAGCGGAAGGATAAAAATCCCGCAGGTGCTATGACTATCATCCCGCAAGAGCAGTATTTCAGTGTTCCTGAACTGAACCTGTTCGGAGGCAGAACAGATGATGCATATCCTCCTGGTTGATGATGATCCCGCTCTGCTCGATCTTATCCGCCGTTTCCTGGAACGGGAAGAGGAGATGCAGATCGATGCCTGCATTTCCGGTTCAGAGGCCATGGAGGTCCTGAAGAACACCCGGTATGACGCCATAGTCCTTGACTATGATTTGCCCGGGATGAACGGCCTCGAATTTTTAAAGATAATCAAGGGCCAGGGAGACGAGACCCCGATCATCATCTTCACTGGCAAGGGCCGTGAGGAGATCGTCATCAAGGCTCTCAATTACGGGGCAGATTATTATCTCCAGAAGAGGGGCGATCCCCGGCTGAATTTTCTGGAACTCCTCTACATGATACGGGAGGCAGTGCGAAGGCACGAATCCAGGAGGGAACTCCGCGAGAGTGAACGCAGATTCCGTGAATCCCTGGAGAACGCCCGCCTCATCGCCTTCCAGATGGACAGGAATCTGATCATCACCTTCTGTAATGCATTCCTCCTTACCCTGACTGGATGTGGGAGGGATGAACTGATCGGAATGCCCTGTATAGACTCACTCATACCCGTAACGGAGAAGCAGAAAGTGGCGCAATTCTTCACTTCTGCCATAGAAGGGGATTTAAATGCTCTCTATTTCACCTGCAGCATCAAGACAAAGGATGGCAATATTCGCAGGATTGACCTCAACAACACACTCCTCCGTGACCCTGAAGGCAAGGTGACTGGGGTATCCTGCATCGGGCAGGATATTACCGAGAGAGAGAGGATAGAAGAGGAGAAGACCGCCTCAGAGGAGCGATTGAAGATCCTCTTTGAATATGCACCCTATGCCTATTTTCTCACTGATATCAAAGGTACATTCGTAGACGGAAACCGGGCAGCCGAACTCCTGGTAGGATATTCCCGGAAAGAACTCCTCGGGAAAAATTTCCTGGAGGCAGGCCTCATCTCACCTGAGGAAGTGCCAAAAGCCATATCCCTGCTCGCAAGGCACGTTGAGGGTGAACCTACCGGGCCGGAGGAGTTTGTTATCAACCGCAAAGACGGGAGTCATGTGGTTGTTGAACTCAGGAATCACCCGGTGAAGGTGGGTGGACGGTCTCTCGTCCTTGGGTCAGCGCACGATGTGACCAGCAGGCAGAAGGCCGAGGAGTCTCTCCGGAGGATGAATGCAAAACTCACCCTCCTGAATATCATAACCCGGCATGATATACTCAACACTGTCACCGCACTTCTCCTGTATATCGAACTGCTCAAGGAGGACCCAAAAGACGATGCCCAGAAAGAGACCTTCTCAAAAGTGGAGATGCTCGCCCAGACCATCAAGCGGCAGATCGAATTTACGAAAATTTACCAGGATATCGGCATCGAGGCTCCGCAGTGGCAGCCTCTCGAACAGATAATTGCCAGGGAGTCATCGTCGGCCAGCCTCCATGGGCTTGTGATGTCCAGTGACATCGAGCACCTTGAGATCTACGCCGATCCCCTCTTTGAGAATGTCATCCACAATCTTATCGATAATTCCCTGAGGCATGGAGGTGGCGTTACCTCTATCTGGATGACCTCACTGCAGGACGAAGCAGGGATGAAGATTGTGTACGAAGACAATGGCCAGGGGATTCCTTCCCGGGAGAAGGAAGAGATATTCAAACGTGGATACGGAAAAAATACCGGGTTTGGCCTTTTCCTCTCACGAGAGATCCTGGCAATCACCGGCCTGACCTTGAAAGAAGCAGGCACGTATGGAAAAGGTGCGAGGTTTGAAATCCGGGTACCACACGGGTGTTACCGCCATACACAAAAAGAGCAGCAGGGGCAGGTTAGTGAAAAAGGGACCTAATAAAATGATCAAAAGGATCCATCACATATCTGTTCAAGGTCCAGGATATATCCTTCCAGGGATGGCTCTCTGGCGCCGGGAAGTGGATGTCCTCTTTCCCTGACCCTCTTCTCCTGGGCTGACCGTGTGAGGATCCGATACTGTACCTGATAATCTTCCCCTGATTTGAGAGCGGATCTCCGGGCTTTCTCCACTATCTGCCGGTCTTCCGGGTAGATGAGCTCGGGGAAACTCACTCTCCCCTCCACAAGATCATCTGCTGAATAGCCGGTCAGAAGTGCTGCACCGGAACTTACAAAGAGCAGAGTATCACTCTCCTGGATCCTGACACGGAAGATCATTCCCGGGAACCTCTCCATCACAGATGAGAATATCCGTAATTTCTCTCTTTCCACCTGTGTATCTGCTCTTGAAGAGACGATATTCCTCACTTTCTGCATCATGTCTGAGAACTGGGTCCTTGGATCAGGGCTCTTCTCAAGATAAAGGTCCGCCCCGAAATTGAGTGCATCTATCACCACATCCTCCCTGCCTTTCCCGGTGAAGATGACAAAGGGGGTATCATCACCCATGGCCTTTACCTGCTTCATAAACTCGATACCATTCATTCCCGGCATCGCATAATCCGAGATGATAGCATCGAACCGATGATGCATGAGGATCTCCAGGGCCTGGTCGCCGGATGTGGCAGTAGTCACTCGGATGCCCCTGCCTTTCTCCAGGAACATTCGTGTCACCTCAAGAAATTGTGCTTCGTCATCGACCAGGAGGATGGATATCATGTGACTCCCCCGGCATGTGCAAAGAGATACATCAGCAGGATGATAATCGATGTACTATTTAAACTAGGCGGAAAGAAACCTCCTCTTCCTGCACGAATCCCATTCTGGCATGCATGAAGAAAGATATATGAGTTGTTACACCTACATTCTGCCATTTCATGGTAGCTGTGCCAGTCATCGAAGTGGGGGAGAGTGAATTTCAGCTGAGCTCATTCCTCCGGGCGTACTGGTTCTTATTTTTCTTTATCTCCCTGTTTGCAGCACTTTCAGTCTTTCTCACCCGGACCTTTTCAGGGCTTGGGACAACAGACCCCGTATTCGACGTGCTCGGGATCCCATTCAACCTCCAGGAGATCAGCATTGCGACTTGCCTGCTCATCACATTTCTTGGGGTTTTTGCGGTGTTATGGGCGGCATTCGCCGAACCCAGGGACAGACCCATTTTCTATTATTTTATCGGTGTCGAGGCATTCAAGCGCCTCCTCCTGGTAATTCCCCTGGTGGTGCTGACCCTGACCCTGACTGCATGGATCTATATCACCTACACACAGGTGCTGGCAGTCATCTTCTCCCTGGTGGGTTTTTGCCTGGGTATTGTGATATTCTCTTCTATCCTTGTCCTTATCAGCAGGAATACCAGGATACGGCGGATCATCCTCGCGACCATAGCGTATGCGTTGATCGTCTTCTGCGCATCCCTCGCTTCACTCCTGGCCGTCAATCTACGCACCATCGCCCTCTTCTATACCCCTCTGGTCTTCTTCATTTACGCGATGGGGATTGCATCGGTATTTTATATCATCGCCACGCTCATCTTCGAGATGATCATCCCGTTTTTCCAGAGATGGCTTTAAAACACGGAATTGCATCACCCTCTCCAGCGCAATTGAATGTCCTTGCCCGTAGCAAATACCTTATTAACAAAACGGGAACATTCATTCTCAATAGGAGAGGTGCTTCGGACAATGTACGTATTCAGGGGAATTATCCTGGCGGCGCTTGCAGTTCTTGCATTTGCCACGATGCCGGTCATAGCAGCAACATATGCATTTTCGAATGAGGACAACGGAAGAACCGTGAATGTCAATCAGGGAGACACCTTTACTGTCTCCCTGCCTGAGAACCCGAGTACCGGATTTCGCTGGATATTGGAAACCAGTGGGGGAATTCACACCATCCAGGATACGTATCAGCGATCCACTACAGGGCTCATTGGGGCGGGAGGGGTGCGTACCTGGAAGTTCCTGGTGAGCGAGCGCGGTACGCACACAATCTCGGCGATCTATAAGCAGTCATGGATGCCCACAACAGGGGATGAACAAAGCTACACCCTGGTATTGGTCAGTGGGCAGAAAACAGCTGCAAAACCAGTGTCCCTGAACAAGTTCGGGACTTACTTCAAACCTATATCCTCCAAAACCGTGTACTTCAAACCTGTATAATACTTTTATACATCTCTCATTTTTTCATCGCGTATTCGGGAGGGGAGCATGCGAGGGTGATGTATCCTCGCATGAAATACCAGCTGCCGTATCAAATGTGTGAGAAATGGTGTATGATCCCTATCAGGGATCATTCAAGGAAATATAACCAGGATGAGACTCACCCGTTCAGGATCCATATGCGATAAGTGAGAAATGCGGCAAAGGAGACCCAGGCCAGGTACGGTATCAGCAGGAGTGCCGCAGTCTTCTGGATTCGGAAGAAGGCAATGATGGATGCGACAATAAAGATCCAGAGGACTACAATCTCTAAAAGACCGAGGAAGGGGGATCGAAGGCCGAAGAAGAGGAATGACCAGAGGGCATTGAGCCCCAGCTGAAGAGCAAAAAATGAGAGTGCAATCCGGACCTCTTGCCTGGAGGTGCCTTCCATCCAGACCAGGTAAAGGGAGATCCCCATCAGTATGTAGAGCGCTGTCCACACCGGGCCAAATACAAAACCCGGGGGATTGAAGGGGGGCTTCTGTATTGTGGCATACCACGACCCCTCCCCTGTGACGGTTACCAGCGATCCGAGAATCCCGGCAAGATTGCAGACGATAATTGCTGCAAGAAGCTTGACAGGGGAGCGAATCCAGCCCTTTTTTTCGACCTGATTTTCATTGACAGAGAGTGCCATGCATGGGTATCGCCTTTCAATCTATTTAGGTATGCATATCCGGGTTGGGCGGAATGGGCTGGCTCATGAGCCCTGCAAGGGCTCTTTTCACTGCTCTGGCCTTTATTAAACTTGATTCCCCAGACAGAATCAGCTGCAGATGACATTGCCTCGGAAACCCCACCTGATTGCATTCCGCCGCGATGGACACGGATACCTTGTTACCGAGCCTTGGCCTGCACCCTCGGCTCGATGATGGTCCAGATCCACTCAGCGAGCTCACGGATGTTCTTTGTCTGAATGAATACCTCGCCAGGCCCCTGGATCTCGGTGACGAGCCCTTCCCCTCCCAGTATCGTCTCTTTTAACCCGCCAAACTTTGTCACTTTGTATGTGCAGGTCTCGCTGAATGCAACCAGGTGGAAATTATCAACGATGAGTTTCTCCCCCTCTTTGAGGGTGTGGTGATCGATCGCCCCGAATGTGTTGATGAAGATGGTCCCTTCACCCGTGGCCCGTATCATGAATAATCCCTGCCCAAAGAGTCCCTTCGTGAACCCCTCCCATTTTACATCCAGGTTGACGGACCCATGAGAAGCGATATAGGCCGCTTTCTGAAGTATATACCCCTTTCCCTGGCTGACCGAAAGGGTGTCGATGTCGCCGAGCGGGGCGGCGGAAAATCCCGCCTCTCCACTTCCCGTCGTGGCGGTAAACTCATTGATGAAAAAACTCTGTCCCCCGACGAGTGCAAGGCCGAGAGATCCCCAGAGACTCTTCTCCCTCTTCTGGGTTTTCACCTCGATGCTGGGCTGCATGTAGGTCATTGACCCCGATTCTGCAGCGATGCTCTCGCCGGGTGCCAGGGTGACCACCAGCAGCGAGTACGCGGGTTTATACCGGATTTCATACTTCATAACCGTATTCTCCACAACTCCGCTGAAGAGGTCTCACCGTGAAGGTGAAACGACCTGCAACAGGTGATGGTTAGAGAGGAATGTTATATGAGGGTGATCCTTTTATCGAATCTCAGTTCGACGGGGTGCCGCCATCCCTGAATTATACGCATGTATATTTGGAAATGACGGTATACTCCGGATATATGGACTGGAAAGAGTGATACTTGCAGGATTGCTCGGAGGGGTCTTGTTATTCCTCGCCATGTTCATCTTCGGATGGATCGCCGATGCCATTGAACCTTATTCTGTTCTTGATCTGCCGGGAATGAGGAGTGTGGATGATCCAATCATGGCATTCTTCTTCGCATATCCATTTATGCTCTCCTTCATGGCAGCCATGGTATATGGTATTGCAAGGGGATCTTTGCAGAATTATTACCCGAATCCAGGTCTCATCTCCGGAATGATACTCATTCTGCTATTGACTTTCCCCAACCTGTTCCTCCTTTTTACCTCAATGGAGTATCCCTCCGGTTTCTATATCTCCCAAATCCTGGAAGGCATAATCAGCTTTCCCCTGCTGGGGGTGCTGTAGTGCAGATTGTGGGGTGTCTTTTGAGGGAATGGGTAAGGCATCTCTCTCCCCCACACTCCTGGAAATTGATGCCTCGTTCCTGGTGACCTGGATTGTAATTCCGATCGCCTGTTCAGGAGAAGGAATACCTTTATCCCTCCCGCGTCAAGGTTTATCGATGCACCTCCAGTCTGATGACAGGAAGATCCTTGTTCTTGTGTTTCTTCTCCTTGTCATCTCTGCGTCGGCAATCTCATATCTTTCATTCCAGACACGGGATGCGATGAAAGATGCGGTAAGGAACGAGTTGCGGTCGGTATCCATCTCAATAGGCACCCAGATCGATGGGGATACCCTCGCAGGACTCGAAAGAGGGGACGAGAATACCCCCGAATTTTTCACCATCCGTGATGCCCTTTACCAGGCCCAGGAGAAAAACCCTGATATCAGGTATATTTACACCATGCGGCGGGTGGGAGACGCAGTGGAATTTGTGGTGGATGCGGAGTATGGGTATTCCGCACAAGCAGCCAGGATTGGAGAGCGATACCAATATCCCAATGCCGAGATGATAAAGGGTTTTTCGGAGGTCTCTGCTGACGAAGAGTTCACCACCGACCAGTGGGGAACCGTCCTCTCCGGGTATTTTCCCATCAGGGACCACAACGGAAGCGTGGTTGGTCTCGTCGGGGTGGATATGGACAGGCAGACCGTCGTGTCCCGCATGAATTACATCAACTGGGGGTTCTATCTCCTCATCATTGTCGCTATCCTGCTCGTGGCACTCGGGGTTCTCTGGACTGAGCAGGTCCGCACCACGGGTTACCATGAGATCCAGGAGAGCGAGGAGAGGTTCAGGAACCTTGCCGAGAGCACCCGATCCGGGATCTTCATCCTGCAAAAACAGAAGTTCCTCTATGTCAATCCTGCAACGGCTGCAATGATCGGGTATTCCCCAGAAGAAATTGCATCCATGGATCCTGCTCATTTATTGCACCCTGATTTCCGGGAGATGTTGCGGGAGGGAATCATCAACTGTATGACGGGAGGTGAGAGCCCTACACGATACGAGGTGAGGATCCTTCCAAAAGGGGGAGAAGAGAGATGGGCAGAATTGAATATCGGCCCTATCCTTTACCAGAACTCCCCCGCAGTCATCTGTACCATCACGGATATCACCCGGATGAAGATGGATGAGATATTGATCCGGGAGTCCCACAAGAAGCTCAATCTCATGACCAGCATCACATTCCATGATATCCGTAATTCCCTGATGAAAGTGTTCGGTTTCCTGGAACTGATACAGAAAAAAGAGACCGACCCCCAGGTTTTGGAATACCTGGGGGCCATCCGCTCGAGTGCTGACTCCATCCACGCAAAAATCGAGGCTGCAAGGATATACCAGGAGATTGGTCACCACCCCCCCGTATGGCAGGACGTGGAGCCACTGCTGCATGCGGAGGCAAGAGACCTCGGTGCGGAGGGGATCACCGTGCATGTACACCTGCCTGGACTCGCTATCATGGCCGACCCCCTCTTCGACCACGTCTTCTCCACGCTCTTTGACAACACGATCCGTCACGGGAAAACTGCGACTGAAGTGCGCGTATCCATGTCCAGAGAAAGGGAGAACCTCATTCTCTCATTTGAGGACAACGGGGCAGGTGTTGCCGAGCAAGAGAAGGACCGAATATTTGAACGGGGTGTCGGAGAGAATACCGGATATGGGTTGTTCCTGGCCCGTGAAATCCTCGCAATCACCGGGATGAGTATCCGGGAATGCGGGAGAGCCGGGAATGGAGCACGATTCGAGATACAGGTCCCGGCTGGGATGTTCAGGGTCCCCGAAAAAGAGACATTCACGTGAAACATCCCGACAGACAGCCGGGGACGATTCGGTGACAGGGAAAAGATCCGGTGATTGCAGATATCCCTCATCCCTGGACACAATGGTTTACTGATGCACAATCGCCAGGCGGGGCAGACCGGAATTACCTCTCACGGGGTGGGGAACGATTCCCGCGCCACTCGATCGACCTTCATCAGGGTGATGAATGTTCATCTCTGCAATGAACGAACGCATGGCAAATTTTTATAAGTCGTTCTTGAGGAATTTTTACAAAAGAGCGGTGTATTTATTCCAATGTCCCAGCCGCGAATCCTTATTGTAGAGGATGATGATATCATTGCCACTCTTGTAGAATGGCGATTGAAGAAACTCGGCTACGAGGTGTGCGGACGTGCTGCGGAAGGGAACGAGGCTCTATCACTCGTACAGCGTGAATCTCCTGACCTGGTACTCCTTGATATAGGGCTTCCAGGCAGGGTTGACGGTATCGCTGTCGCAAATGAGATACGAAAATTGCGAGAGGTCCCTATCGTTTTTGTTACGGGCCATTCTGAGAGAGAGGTCATCGATAGGGCGAAGTCAACCCGTCCGGATGGGTTCATCCTGAAGCCCTTTGGTGATGATGACCTGCGGGTCGGGATTGAACTCGCCTTGCGGTAAGGACCTCTCCGCATATGGCCTGATAATTTTTTTTAGTTCTTTAAAAAAAGGTCATTGTAAGAGAGAGCCTTTGGGAGTCTGACAAATATAGTTCTGAAGCCTTCTGATATATTCTCTCAGATAAAATGAAAATAAGCCTTTAAACTCTTTATTTTCTCTTTATTAGAGATACATAATCCTGACCGGGATTCCATCTCAACACACTATGAATTCCTTTCAGGATTTCGGACATAAATTATGAAAATTGCGAAGTCATTTTCATTCGAAAAATATCCATATCCACAATGTGATGCTTTTATAACCAAAGTGTATGTATGCGAAGGTGGATCTCGCTGTCAGTTCGTATCGGCCGGCT
>JALOPW010000022.1 GCA_025453675.1 Methanolinea sp. | reverse complement strand
GAAGTCATGGGTTGTTCCAATAATAGCCGCATCAGCGATTTTCATTTGCGTGACATCAAAAGCGGTTATCAAGCCAGGCCCTCCCGCACCACCCTGACTGCCATGACCATGTGGGAGAGCTTCTGGAACGCTGCATCAGGGGGGAGCATCCGCAGCCCGCAGTCAGGGTCGAAGAGGATCATATCCGGACCCAGCAGATCCACCGCATGTTCAACCCTCTTTTGGATCTCCTGGACGGACTCCACGATTGGGTCGCTGGAATCCACGCAGCCGACACCCACTCTCTTCCCCTGAAGGGATCTCCTGTCGAGGAGATCCAGGTTCTCCGGGCTCTTTGCACACTCGATGTCCAGTACTGCCACCGGGAACGATAAGAGCTGGTCGATGATCCCCGAGAGGTCCCCGCATACGTGCATGCAGACCGGAACCCCGAGTTTTGAGATCACGTGGGAGAGGGCTGCCTTCCCAGCCTCCAGGCTGGCAGCCCCGGTGGAGAAGATGGGCTCGTCCACCTGGATCATGCACACCCCGGCCTTCTCCAGAGCCCGGGCTTCAGGAGCCAGGGCAGCCGCGAGGTCGAGTGCAAGATCCTCCCTGTTCCTGTAGAGCGGGGTGGAGATGTGCAGGCCATGGGAGAGGGTGGTCGGGCCGGTGAGGATACCTTTCACCAGGGGGTGGCAGGAGAGGGCATGGCGGGTGTCGTGTACTGTGATGGACCCGGAGGCCGGGAGCACCTTGTTTTTCACCTCCTGGCCATGGATTCCAGGGAGCCGGGAGGTGAATGCCTGGATCATATCCCCCCGCACCTGCCCATCGGAGATAATGTCAATACCGGCCCTGACCTGGGCATCCACCGCCACCTTCACCGCATGCTTCAGGGGGTCCAGGAGGCTTGCGATTCCTGACCCCCGCTCCACCGGAAAACTCCCCACCACCGTGGTGGGGAGGAGGGGGAGGCTGGCAAAGGGATCCATGGGGATCAGGGAACCAGGCGGTGACGGTCCCGCGGGAAGAGGACGGCTTCCCGGATGTTCGAGAGGCCAAGCATGGTCATGACCAGGCGCTCTGCGCCAAGGCCCCAGCCGGAGTGGGGAGGCATGCCATAGCAGAAGGGCGTGAGATAGAAGGAGAAACTCTCCGGATTCAGCCCCTTTGACTGGATCTGGCGCACCAGGAGGTCGTACTGGTGTACACGCTCTGATCCGGAGGAGAGCTCCATCCGGGGATGCATCAGGTCAAAAGCCTTGCAGACGGTGGGGTCATCCTGGTAGGGCATGGCGTAGTAAGGCTTGATCGCGGTGGGCCAGTCCACGATAAAGTAGTGGCTTCCCATCTCCTCCCCTATAGCCTTCTCTGCTGCGGTGCCGATGTCGTCCCCGTATTTGATGGGCTCTTCGATCTTTCTGTCCGCGATACCGATGGCCTCGTCGTACGGGAGCCGGGGGAACGGGGAGGACGGTACCTGGAACTCCTGAATCTCCAGCAGGTCCAGGAATGGCCGGCAGGTTGTGTCGACCTTCCGGTAGGCAGCGATTACGATCTCCTCAAGGAGTTCCATCACCTGGTGATGATCAGCGTAGGAGACCTCCACGTCAATAGAGGTGGCCTCGTTCAGGTGCTTGGTGGTATTGTGTTCCTCGGCCCGGAATATGGGCCCTATCTCGAAGACCCTCTCAAAACCCGCCCCCATCATCATCTGTTTGTAGAGCTGCGGGCTCTGGTTCAGGAAGGCCTCTTTCTCAAAGTAGGCGATGGGAAAGAGTTCCGTCCCCCCCTCGGTGGCAGCTGCCACCACTTTCGGGGTGGTGATCTGGATGAACCCGGCTGAAAAGAGGTGTTCATACACCGCCTGCATGCAGGCGTTCCTGATTTGGAAGACGGCGGCGACACGGGGGCGCCGGGCGTCCAGGAAACGGGAGTCGAGCCTGGTATCCAGCTCTGCGGGAACCTTCTCCACCACGTCCAGAGGGAGCGGGCTCATCGCGAGGCTGATAATCTCGAAGGTCTCGGGTATCAACTCCCGCCCCCCCGGGGCTTTCTCGATGGCCTTCACGGTTCCGGCCACCCTGACCACAGATTCCCGGGAGACCTCCCGCACGGCGGAGAGCACGGCTTCCGGGACTTTCTTCTTGGGTATGGTCACCTGGATGATCCCGGTGCGATCCCGGATGAGGAGAAATGAGAGTCCCCCCAGGTCGCGCAATTCATGCACAAACCCCGTGATCTCAGCCCGTTCCACACCGGGAGTCACCTCCTGTATTGGTATCCGCATATGAAATCCAATACCTATGGTGTGTGAAGGATAATGGTATTTTCCTGCACCTGTCGAAAAGGGAGGGAACATATGGATGAGGGAGCGATGAAGAAGGGATCTCCTGCGGGCCTTGCATATCAGTCCGAACCGAAAATCTCCTGCTGTATCGTCCTCTCCATGACCTCCTGGGAGGCGAGTGCAGCCTTCAGGTGCTCCGGGCTCTCCCATAAAAACCATTCCTGCATCCCCATCATCACCCACCAGCGGGCCAGGACCTCTCTTCCCAGGGTAAAGAGATCCCGGAAGTACTGCTCGCTCAGGTCCTGTTCCATATCCATGGTGATAGTGAGCTTGAGAATGTTCGACAGGGCGTCCCCCACCATCTTTGTGTGATACCACGGGGAGCGGCTCCAGCGGTGGCTCATCATCTCTTTGACATCAAGGTTCCGGAAACGTTGCAGTTCAGGGATATTGATGACAGGGTTCAACTTGAATTCGGAGAGGACGTATGCGAGCAGCATGTCCCGGGCATAATACATACCGTTATGCAGGACAAAGTAGCGCTGTGGGAGGAACTCTTTCACGGGGACCAGGTCGTGCATGTCTCTCATGCTCTCCTTGAGGAGGAAGTACACCTGGGCATTCCTGATAACGGGATATCTCCGGGCAATGACGATATTTGCCAGGAGTGTCAGAGGCAGCTCGGAAAAAGCCTCATGAAAGAGCATATAGAGGAGGAAGAGGAGCTGTTTCTTCCTCCACACGGCTATATTCCGGGTAGCTTCGTCCTTGAGGATGTCCAGGTATATCTGCCCGCACGCGGGGCGAGCGCTCTCTGTTGCGAAGGAGATGACCCGGAACTCGTTGCTCCGGGCAGCACACCCCTTTGCCAGAAGTTCCAGGCAGTGGCGGCAGATGGTGTAGTCCTTGAGCATCCCGAGCTGGGAACTGGAGAAGGCGATCATATGCTTCCCTGTCCCGAAGGTGAAGTCGTCAATAAGGACTCCCTGGGGAGGGACGTCAGTGCGCCTGACCAGCTGGATCTCGGTCCCGAGAGTGCTCTCGGCAAATTCCAGGAGCTCACAGAGGACGGGGGAAAGATTGTAGGACTGGTTCATCCTTCACTTCCAGGATCGAGGCATACCAGGGGGGGAGACTGTCAGTTGAATGTAGATTCGTCACCGATGGCTAATAAACGATACCCAGATGATTCGCAGTCCAAAAAAATTCCTTCACCGTGTTATCCGGGCCTGGAGTTTTCGCAGGGCGGGCTCGACGGTGGGGAGGAATACATTCAGCACGTTCCATACGAGGCCCCAGTCGGGAGAGAAGTAGGGGTGAACCAGGCGGGTCTTGAGGGCTTCCAGCTCCCTCCAGGGAATAGCCGCCTTATCCTGCCTGCAGGCATCAGAGATCCTTCCTGCCGACTCGCCGATAATCTCCATGCTCCGTGTGACCGCCCGGCGGAGGGTCTCATCCTTCTGGAAATCGCGTGCAGTCACTCCCCTGGTGCGGTGGGACAGGTAGGTGATCTCGTCAAGGATCTGGTTCAGGTAGACCTTGTCCCGGCTGAGTGCCGCGAATTCGGCCCCCAGTTCAGGGCGCAGGTAGGAAGCCAGCACCCGTGACATCACCAGGTCAACCCGCTTCCCCAGGAGGTCGTCCAGGTATAGGGAGAGACCGATGTAATTTTCGTAGGAGTCCATCCCCGCGTCAAATTCCACCTCGATGTCCACATCACTCTCAGGGCGCTCCTCACCACGGGCCACGGAACCGAAAAGCCCTATTTTCTTCACTCCGTAAAGCCTCCGTATCACCGCAAATTTTGCATTCAGGGCCAGAATTACCTCTTCCCTGTTAGATGGTCTCTCCTGTGATGGCATTGTGCACCCTGCTCTCCTTTAAAACGAAAATGACTTTGCCCTTTTCATGAACGTGTATGCATGTGTCTCGAAGGGAATCATGTGGTCTTATTTGGTGTGCTGGTGGCTTATGGATATCGTCCAGGCATTGCGAGGGGCCCGCGCACCCACTGCCATTGGTTCCTTCTCTCCATCGCGAATCTTCTTTGCTCCGCCAGGTAATCTTCTGATCATGCGACACATGCAGAGCGGCCTGGTCCTCCTCATCTTCACCCTGCTCTCAGTGGTCCTGTGCGGGTGTCTCCAGACGGCGAGCCCGGAAAAGGGAGGAGAGAGAGTTCCCATTGTCCCACCGACGGAGTCATTCATCCAGGCTGGCACGGGTGACGAGGTAGTGATAACCGTCACGAACGAATCCCCCGGGAAAGGGAGCGGGAATCTCCCCTTTCTTCCCGGGGGGGAATACCGCGCAGGCGACCGGATACTCCTTGCCGCGACCACCATTCTCTCTCCTGAAAACCATGTCCTCGTTGAGGTGATACCAGTCTCGTTTGGCCCCGTCAGGAAGAGCGATTCAGCTACGTCTTCCGGCATTTCGGGCGTGGTGGAAGTCAGGCCCGGGGAACAGGGACTCCCGAATACCTGGTCTTTTCTCATTGACACCGGGGGTTGGGGACTGGATGACTACCTGGTGAAGGTGCAGGGAATAGAGGTGCCGGGATACACGGCGACCTTCCGGTTCACCATTGCCCCCTGATCGCTTCTCCGTGACCGGGATTACCAGGACCCGGTCTTCTTCTTCCCGTTCCCCTGTCGCTCGAGGTCGGGATCTGGTTGCCGGGCAGGCTGGAGAGAACCCCCGGGCGGCTCACCCTGTGCCTTCCTGACCTTTTCCAGGGCTTCAAAACCTTCCCTCCTGACCGAAGGCACCTGGTCGCTCAAAAGCCGGGTGAGTCCTTCCACTGCGGCAGGATCACCTATCTCCCCCAGCAAAAGAGCAGTCCTCCTGCGGACCTCCGAGTTCTGGTCAGAGAGGAGTTCCAGCAGCGGACGTGTAGCCGGGCCACCTATGATCCATAATGCCTCCATGGTGCAGTACCGCACCAGGGTGTCACCCTCCCTGAAGGCTGCCACCAGGGGGGTGATGGCAGGATATCCAAGGGTTGCCAGTGCCCGTACCCCTTCCTGCCGTACTGTCCTCTCCTTATCCGCGAGGATACGTATCAGTCCCGGGATAGCCCGCGGGTCCCCAATTCTTCCCAGCACCCCTGCGGCACCCTGCCTGACCGGGGCTTCCTCATGGCCGAGTGCGGCAATGAGCGGCTCCACGGCGGAGGTGCCGATGGATGCCAGGGAGAGGCCCGCCCTCTGGCGTATCTCGGGCTGGGGACTGGCAAGTGCCTTCACCAGTGGATCAATAGCCCTTGTCCCGAGCGAACACAGCGCCTCCGCCGCAGCAATCCTCACATACCCGGACTCGTCGCCAAGGAGGCTGATGAGCGGGCCTGTGGCCTCCTCGTTCCCGAGCATCTTCAGGGCAGACGCCGCCTCCCGCCTCACCCCGGGGTCCTTATCCTTCAGAGTCTCGATCAGCGGAGCGACTGCGGTCTGTATCTGCATCTCTCCCAGGATCTCCGCAGCGCCCTGTCGTATTACCGGGTTTTCCCGGGTAAGGGCCCGAATCAGTGAATCCACCGCGGGATCCCCGATGAGTGCACAGGCACGCATGGCCTCCTGGCGGACAGAGTCATCCTCGCTGCCCAGCATCTCGATGAGAGGGGGGACCGCAGGGATGCCGATCCTGGCCAGGGTCTCCCCTGCACCCCTCCGGACGATCCAGTACTCGTCGTTCAGGGCATGGATGAGCGGGTCGATGAAGGCATCCCCGAGCTCCCCCGCCGCTCTTATCGCATTCCAGCGGGCTTCCACGTCACCATAGGCAAGTGCCCTCTTCACGCTCTCCATGTGCTCCTTTTCCATTTCATCCAGATGGTGCGCACTCTCCCCTCCAAGTGCCCCTTTGAGTGATCGAAAGATGCTCATTCGGGTCCCGTTCCTCCCACGTGTGTCTGCCCCACCAGGTAAAAACCCTTTTCGTTGCCGGTGGCCACAAAAAACGCCCTTCACACCCCTCTTATCAGCGAGAGGATGGCGGATGCAAGTGATGCGTCAACCCCCGGGGAGCTCATTAGCGTGTCCATGCGGATCGCCCCCGTCACCTCCACCGGGTCCCTGGAGTCCTGTATGAAGTGATCCAAAAACTCATGGTAGAGTTCCCGTGTGGCTGCCGAGTTGGGTTGATATCCCCGGGCCCGCATCAGGGACGCTGCAGGACCGCTCACCGGGGCATCCCCGATGAACGGGCTCACCGCCACCACCGGGACTTTCCGGAGAGCTTCTCTTACCCCCCTGCATTCCAGGATGGGCAGAATGCTGGTGATGGGATTGCTGGGCCCGATGATCACCGCCTCGGCGGACCGTATGGCAGAGAGGACATCGGGAGTAGCAAACGGGGGATCATCCCACTTCCTGATGACCTCCTCGATGGGGAGCGCGCCCCTGTGACTGACCCAGTACTCCTGGAAGTGGATCTCCCGTCCCCCGGTGCGGATGATGGTCTCCACCGGCGTATCGGCCATCGGCAGGATCCGGGCCCCGACTCCCAGGGAGGTGCAGAGGTGTGCGGTCGTTGCGGTAAGGGTCATGCCCTTCCGGAGGAGTTCCCCGCGCATGATATGGATGGCCCGATCCCTGTCTCCGATGGTGATGAACTCATCACCGCCCATGCGTTCGAGTTCCTGGTGAGTGGAGAACGTGTCTCCCTTGAGCCCCCACCAGGAATCGGTATCAAGCGTGCCGCTGAAGAGATAGATCAGGGTATCGATATCGGGGGAGAGGAAGTTCCCGCTTATCCACAGGTCCTCTGCGGTGTTGACAACCACCGCGATCTCATGGTCCGCCAGGTGGTGCCTCATCCCCCGTATCAGCTTGGGGGTCCCTGTGCCCCCCGAGAGGAAGGTGATCATAGTTCTATACTATTTATAGGAGGGTGAGAAGAGTGTTGTTTCGATTGGGAATGAAGATCATCAAGGACCCGGTGCACGGGTACGTGGAAGTCCCGTCAGATCTGGTAACCCTCCTCGACTCGGCCCCCATGCAACGCCTCCGGTACGTGCGGCAGCTCGGGTTCTCTTTCCTGGTCTATCCCGGGGCCCACCATACACGTTTTGAGCATTCCCTGGGGACCATGCACCTTGCCGGGGTGATGGCCAGGCAGCTTGGGCTCGACGAGCAGGACCGCCTGCTGGTGGCTTCGGCAGGCCTCCTGCATGACATAGGGCACGGGCCCTTCTCCCATGCGATCGAGCCGCTCTCGGAAGAGTTCACTGGCAGGAGCCACCAGGATGTCGGGGACCTCGTGCACCAGGATGAGACCTGCTCCATCCTGGAAGATATGGGGGTGGACATTGCAGCGGTGATCGGCCTGATCCAGGGGGTGCACCCCCTCTCGGGGATCATCCACGGGGAGCTTGACGTTGACCGGATGGACTACCTGCTCCGGGATGCCCATTATACAGGGGCCCCCTATGGCACCGTGGATGCCCACCGGCTCATCCGGAACACCACTCTTGTGGATGGAAGGATGGTGCTGGAAGATGCGGGGATCAATGCGGCCGAGTCACTGCTGATCGCCAGGACCCTGATGCGCCCGGCGGTCTATTTTCACCACGTGAGCCGGATCGCGGAGATGATGTTCCAGGGTGCGGTGATGGCCCATGTGGCCGGTGATGTGAAGGCCGGGCTTTCCACTCTTCTCCAGGAGGACGATGCCGCCTGCCTGCAGGCCCTTCTCACCTCACCTGAACCGGCCGCAAGGGATCTCAGCCGGCGGATATACCAGCGCAGGCTCTATAAGCGGGCCCTCTACGTGGGGTGTGACCAGGTGAATGCGGCACGGATGACCCAGAGCTCCCCCTATCCCCTGCGCAGTGAACTGGCTGAAAAGATCGCTGACAGGGCGGGACTTGACTCCTCCCAGGTGCTGGTGGACATACCCCCGTTCCCGGGTGACATGTCGCTCCATGTCCAGGTACAGAACCGGGACCGGGTAGTCGGCCTCGCGGAGCTCTCACCCCTTCTGCATACCCTGAACGAGACCCGGAAGGGCCAGTGGCGGCTCGGGGTGTATACCGCCCCTGAGTACAGGGAGATCGTGGCGAATATCGCCGCGGAAGTGGTGCATGTCAAGCCACAGACCACCCAGGAGCAGCTCTTCGGGTGAACCCCATCTCCGCCGGGCTCAGGAGTGAAAAAGAATGTTTATGAACGCCGATGCCAAACACAGAGCGAGGGGGTCCTGTTGATAGAGTACTGGATTGTCGTCACCACCGGGGTGGTGGCAGTGGTGTGCGTCTTCTGCGGCGCCTACGTGTACAACGAGGGAAGGGCGCACCGGCTGGTGCAGAACCGGGTGAAGCTGAAAGTATACGAGTCTCTTCTCCAGGCGGTCACGGAGATCAACGTCGCTTCAGGGGACCCCTATGCACTCGACCGGGCCAAACGCAACCTGGCGTTCGCCCTGAACCGGATCAACCTGGTGGCCGGTCCGGAAGTGCTTATTCATGTGAACGAGCTCCTCGACTTCCTGAACGAGACCAGGGAGGGGGATTACGATGTCCTCAAGGAGAAGAATATCTTGAACACTATCGTCAAGGCAGCGAGGAGGGAACTGGACCCGGCAAGCGCCCGGGCTCTCGAGGAGTCGCAGTTCAGGTATCGTTTCTACAACCCACCCCTTACCTGAACCCCCACCGCGCGCTCCCTTTTATAGCATTGCGAATCGCGGGTGCCACGGGGGCTTGTAGATTTATCAGAGTGCAGCTCACACCTTAGCGCATGGAAGGGAGGCATGACCCCAATGCGTGAATTCATCGAACTGATGAGGGAGCGATCCGAAGTCATCGACGTGGAGGAGCAGCCCTCCGGGGAATTTGATGCCCCGAAGATGGCCAGTACCACCAATTCGCTCCTCTTCTTCCATCACCTCTCCGGGGGCCGAGGAGTGATGAATGTCACCGCCACCAGGAAAGCGCTCTCCCTTGCGCTTGGGGTGGAGGAGAAGGAGATGGGGATGCGCCTCTCACGGGCATCCTACCAGGGGAGCGTGGTCAGGGAGGAGAACCTCCCTATGGGCCGGGCGGACCTCTCCCGGATCCCGGCCATGAAGTTCTTCCCCGGAGATGCAGGAAAATACCTGACTGCAGGGATCGTCTTCTCCCGCTACCAGGGTGTCGAGAACGCCTCCATCCACCGCATGCTCATCCTGGACAGGGAAAGGGTTGCGGCAAGGCTGGTGGAGGGCCGGCATACCTACACCCTGCACCAGGAAGCCCTCTCACGGGAAGAGGAGCTTCCCGTGGCCGTGGCAATCGGGGTTCACCCGGCGGTGACCTTTGCCAGCTGCACCCGTGTCCCGAAGGGAAAGGAGCTCCCCTTCGCGGCCGAACTGCTGGGAGGGGAGATAAGGGTACACCAGTGCCAGAACGGGGTGCGTGTCCCGGAGGCAGAGATCGTGCTTGAAGGGTACATAGGAAGAGAGACTGCAGAGGAGGGGCCATTCGTGGATATCACCGGCACGTATGACAGTGTCCGCATTCAGCCGGTGATCCGGTTCACCGGGATGCATACCGCAAAAGACTGCATTTACCATAGCATCCTCCCGGGAGGGAACGAGCACCGCATCCTGATGGGGGTCCCCTACGAGCCGGTTATCTTCCGGGCGGTCTCGGGGGTGACAGAGGCCAGGAACGTGGTGCTGACCACCGGGGGGTGCGGGTATCTCCACGCGGTGATCCAGATAAAAAAGAGCACCCAGGGGGATGCCAAGAATGCCATCATGGCTGCGTTCGCAGCCCATACTTCCCTAAAGCACGTGGTGGTGGTGGACGAGGACATCGACCCTGCCGACCCGGAGGAGGTGGAGTTTGCCCTGGCCACCAGGGTGCGGGGGGACCAGGATATCATGGTAGTCACCGGCGCCAGGGGGTCCTCCCTCGACCCCTGCCGGCTGGGTGACGGGACCAACGTGAAAGTGGGGGTGGACGCCACCATGGTCCTCGGCCGGGAAGACGAGTTCCTGAGAGCGGGCTGGTAGGTCCGGACATGATCCTCTCACCAGAAGAAGAAGCCATCCTCGCCGGGGAGGAAGGGGAGACCCGGGCCAGGATGCTCGAGATCCTGGTGGCGCTCGGGAAGGTCTATGGTGCAACGCGCCTGATCCCCATCCGGAGCGCCCAGGTGAGTGGCGCATCCTACAAGACCATCGGTCACTGGGGCCTTGACTGGCTGCAGCACCTCGACGCCAGAGTCTCGGTGCCCACGGTTCTCAATCCGGTTGGCATGGACAGGTCCCGGTGGAGGGAGATGGGGATCTCTCCTGAGTTTGCCAGGCTTCAGGAGGAGGTGCTCGCTGCCTACCAGCGGCTGGGGGTGGCCATGGAATGCACCTGCACCCCCTACTACCTCTACCTTACAAGGTACGGCGATCACCTCGCCTGGTCCGAGTCATCAGCGGTGGCATATGCAAATTCGGTGATCGGGGCAAGGACGAACCGCGAGGGTGGGCCGAGTGCACTCGCCGCGGCAATTCTCGGGAGGACGCCCGAATATGGGCTCCACCTCGTCCCGGCCAGGGAGCCCCAGGTAGTGGTCCGGGTGGAGGAGGGCTCCCGCATGACAGACGCCGCTCATCTCGGGGCAATCGGGTATTATGCCGGGAAACTGGTGGGGAGCCGGATCCCCATGATCGAGGGTATCCGGCCGAAGAAGGACCATTTAAAATCGCTCGGGGCGGCCATGGCCGCCTCGGGTGCAGTTGCGCTCTTCCACGTGAAGGACATCACCCCCGAGGCCAGGATTTTCCATTACCAGACGAGTGAACTGGAAGTAATACCCGTTGAGTATAAGGAGATCTCGGATCTCATGAGAGAGGTACCGGTGGAGGCGGTGGCGCTCGGCTGCCCGCAGTGTTCATCTGAAGAACTCACCCACATCGCGGAACTGCTGGCAGGAAGAGAGGTGCAGATCCCGGTCTACGTGTTTGCGGCCAGGGAGATCGTGGCCCGGCACCCCAGAGAGGTTGTGGCCATCGAGCAGAGTGGGGCGAGGGTCTTTTCAGATACCTGCATGGTGGTCTCCCCTGCGATGGAGCGGTTCCAGGCCATCATGGTGAACTCGGGGAAGGCGTTCTCCTATATCCCGAACATGTGCGGTGCAGCGGTCCGTCTGGGGACCACTGCGGAGTGCATCGACGTGGCGACCGGGCGTGCAGCAGGCCGGGTACCCTGACCCGCGGGAAGGGAGAGACGGTCCTTCCGGCTCTCATTTACACCCAGGTAAAGGCATGATGCAACTCTTTGCCATGAGGTGGCCCCGTGGGTTCGATTATTTTGCCCGGCACCCGGGCACCACCCTCACCCCGCCAATCCTCAGCCCTGCAGTTCCGGTGGATTTATCAGCGATTTTGTATAATAACCTCCTGAAATGGCATTTTCGGACCTTCACCTGAACCGGGTAGACCGCTACAAGCTGGGCATCCTGCTCCTGCTGGTGGCCGTATCCGTGGGCCTTGAAGTGGTCGTGCACCACATGATGGGAATCGAGGTGGTCTACTCCCATTTCTTCTATATTCCTGTGGTACTGGGGGCCATCTGGTACGGAAAAAGGGCTGTGCTGGTGGGGGTCTTCCTTGCGGTAGTGTATGCCGGTGACTACTACCTTATCAGCGGTATCGTGCAGACCGATGCGATGATACGGGCCCTGATGTTCGTCGTGGTGGCCCTCATCATTGGCGTGGTGATGGATTACATGCACAGGGAGCAGGAGCAGGTGATGACCCAGATAGCCAACGCCGCCCTGAGTGGGTCCACGGCGGGCGGGTTCCGGGGAAACCTGGATGAGTGGAGGGCACGGCTCCGGACTTCAGTCAATGTGAAGAGAATGAAAGAGGAGAGAAACACACAGGGGCTTATCCTGGCCCTCAGGCACCGGGATGCGGGGATCCAGTACGAAGCGGCAGAGGCACTGGGGGTGCTGAAGGAACCATCGGCGGTCCCCCCCCTCATGACTGCCCTGACCGGCGACCGCTATTCGGGGGTGCGGTGGAAGGCGGCGGAGGCCCTGGCCCAGATCGGCGAACCTTCAGTGGGACCCCTCATTCAGGCACTCGGGCACCCGGACGAGGACGTACGATGGAAGGCAGCCATCGCACTCGGTGAGATCGGGGATTTTCGGGCCATCTCCCCTTTGATCAGCCTTCTTGAGGACCAGGACCGGTTCGTCCAGAGCAGGGCAGCCTATGCACTGGGCCAGTTCGGCAGTTTGGGACTCCCTCCACTTATTGTGGCCCTTGAGAGCGGAGGTCCGGACGTCCGCAGGGGTGCTGCCCTTGCGCTGGGGAAGATAGGGGATCCCGGGGCGATAGATCCCCTTTTAGTGGCACTGGATGACCGGGAAGATTCGGTCAGATCAGCCGCCCTCGAAGCGCTTCCGAGCCTTGGAGACGAGGCATTTCCACGCATCCTGGCTCATCTGCGGCTCTCCAGCCCTGCTGTCCGGGCGCTCACTCTCCAGTCACTGCGGGAGATGACTGATCGAAAAGTCCTGGAGAGGTTCCGCCCCCACCTGGCAGAGGCCGATGAGGAGACGAAAGAGGCGATACTCTCCCAGCTCGGAACGAAGGGGGAGAGATCCGGGTGAGGGCACATTTGCCCACCGGAATCATGATATCCCGGTCATCCCCGTATGAATCATAGTTTCCCCCCCATCTGATCAAGTATATGTGATGTGAGTTCCATCTCTGTCTGTGTTCGGAATATACCAGATCCCTTTCCAGATCGATGCATCCGGGATTACGGTAATGGTCGATCGCGAGGGTGCCCTCTCCACCTACCAGAGGACCTCTCCCTGGGGAACAGTCAGAAAGATGCTGGGGTTCCGGGATGGAAGGGCAGTCATCAATCCTGTTGAACCGGTCAATCTTCCCCAGGAGGTGACCGGGATGCTGGAATTCCACTTCATGCCAGTGGCGGTCAGGCCCGAATCCCTCATTTCGCTCTACCTGAAATTCCCGGTGGAGATTGGGGTGTTCTCGGGGGCTGCCGACAATTACACCCTTATTGATGTCTTTTCGCTCGCCCGGCCAAAGTACTCTCTCTACGGGACACCTGAAAAGGGGGTCATCACCCGGCACGTGGAATGCGAGGTGTATGAATCCGTACCTCTGACCCATCCCCTTGAGGAGGGGGTGCTCTTCCTCTCCATCAAAAATGCGAGCAGGGACTGGGTGTGGGTGTCCCGTGTCGTCTTTGAGACCTCCTCTCTCCGGCTCTTTTACGCGGACATGGTGGCCATGTCAGGAGAGATGGAGATATTTTCGCGGCTGGTCGCTGAGACCAGGATCCTGGGTACACCGCCCGTTGAAGGGATGAAGCAGACGCTCCGGGTCTATCCCACCAAAAAGAGCCTGATACCCGAGAAAACGTCGTACCTGATGGAATACGGGGTGGGTGACCGAGATGGCGTTTGAGTACCTGAAGACGGAGATCTTCGGGACCGTGACCCTGCTTGACCTGATCGTCTTTGGCGTCGCGGTCCTGGCCACCCTGGTCATCTCGAAGATTGCAGGGATTTACCTGAAGAAGTCCCTGAGTGACAGGGTAGAGCCCACCGAGCTGGAGAAACTGATCAAGGCAATCCAGGTGGCGATCATCATTGTCGGGGTATACCTGGCCCTCCCGAGCTTTGACATCAACGTGGCGGATATGTTGGTGGTGGGGGGGACGATAGGTCTCGTGATCGCATTCGCCAGCCAGAGGATCGTCTCGAACTTCGGCTCGGGTCTTTTTCTCATCGCGGAACGGCCCATAAAACCCGGGGACAATATCAACATCGGGGAGGTATCAGGGATGGTTGAGGAAATCCGGGTTCTCTCCACCATTATCAAGACGCATGAGGGCATTTACGTGCGTATCCCCAACGAGAAGGTCTTCACCTCTGACATCACCAATTATGTCGCCAACGTCGCCCGGAGGTTCGAGTACACTATCGGGATCAGCTATCAATCCGATGCCGGAACAGCGATTCGGATCATCAAGAGCCTCCTCGATGAGCACCCCTTCGTGCTCCGGCACCCCGCACCGAGCGTCTTTGTGGATACCCTTGCAGATTCGAGCGTGAACCTGCGGGTGTTCATCTGGGCACCCTCCAGGGTATGGTGGTCGGTGAGGACAGAGATGCTCTGGGCGATCAAAAAAGCCCTCGAGGATGCGGGGATCCGGCTACCCTTCCCCCAGCGGGTAATCACGTTCGCCCCCGGGACGGGGGTAGCCCTCACGGGGAGAGCGGGGCAGGAGGGAGAGTGCGATGGAAGATCCTGAGATGCACGCTCTGACAGAGACCCTCATCCACGGAACCCTCGCGACCCGCCGTGATGCGGTCAGGAGGCTGGCAGAGAAGGGGGAATCAGCAATCCCTTCACTGATCCGGCTCCTCCAGGAACCTGTGGAGAACGAGGTGCGGTGGTATGCTTCAGTTGCCCTCGTCAGGATAGGCACTGCGTGCATTGGGCCGCTGATAGAGGCCATATCAGGGAATACTGACACGGCATTCCGGAGGTATGCCGCTGCCGCCCTGGGGCACCTGGGAAGACCGGCGGTGACCCCTCTTTTGGAAGCGATGAAGGACGCCGATCCAGGTGCCAGGGGGTTTCTGGCTCAGGCACTGTGCAGGATAGGCGAGCCTGCCATCCCGGAAATCCAGGCAATGCTCGGGTCTCCCGACCCGGTGATGCGGGAGTGCGCCACGCTCACCCTGTGGCAGATGGGCCAGGGCGGCATAGCATCCCTGCTCTCCTCTGTAGAGGATGAAACGCGGAAATAACCACTCTACTTCTTTCCTTTCACAAAAGACGTGTCCCTGGTCGTCATACATGCTGGCGGGGCTGACGGTACATCCGAAGCCATAAGACCCCCCCGTGGCAATTGAGATGGTGATGTTGCAGTGCTCGACGGCCATGGAGGAATACCTGGCCGGACTGCAGGAGGGGCTGAATGCAGCCATGGCTGTGGCAGAGAGAGCCCGGGCGGCAGGGATCGATCCCCGCACCGTCGTGGAGATCCCGGTCGCAAGCGACCTCGCGGACCGGGTAGAGGCCCTCCTTGGGATCCGGGGCATTGCGGCCAGGATCAGGGAAATGGAAGGGGAGATGTCCAGGGAGGAGGTGGCGCTCCATATCGGCGAGGACTTCGTGCAGCGCCGGTTCGGGGAGGAGAACAACGAGGAGATCCTGGATCATGCCATCCGCACTGCGATGGCCGTGCTGACGGAGGGGGTCGTCGCCGCCCCCACAGAAGGGATTGCCAAAGTGGGTATTGGCAGGAATGATGACGGCAGCGAGTACCTGAAGATCTATTATGCAGGGCCCATCAGGAGTGCCGGGGGGACCGCCCAGGCCCTCTCGGTGCTGGTGGGGGATTTTGTCAGGAGAGCGCTCGGGCTGAACCGCTATCTGCCCCGCCAGGAGGAGGTGGAGCGCTACATCGAGGAGATCCGCCAGTACAACTCCATCATGAACCTGCAGTACCTCCCGTCGGAACGCGAGATACGGCTAATCGTCCAGAACTGCCCGGTGTGTATCGACGGGGAGGGAACGGAGCAGGAGGAGGTCAGCGGTTACCGGAACCTTGAGCGGGTGGAGACGAACACCGTGCGGGGAGGGATGGCGCTTGTCCTCGCTGAAGGCCTGGCCCTCAAGGCCCCGAAGGTATTGAAGAACGTGCGGGCGCTCTCCATGGATGGATGGGACTGGCTGGAGGAGCTGATCAGCGGGGCCTCAAAAGGGAGCGATGGGGATGATGCGGCCGGCATCAAACCAAAGGACAAGTACCTGCGGGACCTGATCGGCGGCCGCCCGGTCTTCGCCTACCCGATGAGGAAGGGCGGATTCCGGTTGCGCTACGGTCGGTCCCGTAACACGGGATTCGCGGCCGCCGGTCTCAACCCGGCGACCATGCATATCCTCGGGGATTTCCTGGCAGTTGGCACCCAGATGAAAGTCGAGCGCCCGGGAAAGGCCGCGGGAATCGTCCCGGTGGACACCATCCAGGGCCCCACCGTCCGGTTAAAGAGCGGGGACGTGCTGCGGATCGATGATGCAACAGTGGCAGGGGATTTGACCGGGGAGGTGGAGCGGATCCTTGATGTGGGGGAGATCCTGATCGCCTACGGGGAGTTCCTGGAGAACAACCACCCCCTGGTCCCTCCTGCCTACTGCCAGGAGTGGTGGTCCCAGGAAGGGGGGACGGGGCAGCCCGCAAGCGAGGAAGAGGCCATCTCCCTCTGCTTTGACGGTGTCCCCCTCCACCCTGACTTCACCTGCCTCTGGGATGACCTGACCTGCGCGGAGATTGCAGATCTCGCGGACCTGGTCTCCCGCACCGGGGAAATCAGGCATGGTATCCTGGTCCTGCCCCCCGGGCCCGGGATCAAGGAGAAGCTCGAGGAGATCCTGCTCCCCCACCGGGTGCGCGAGGGGCTGATCTGCATCAGCGAATACTACCTCTTCCTTGCCTGCCTCGGGCTCGATCTGAAGCTAAAAAAGCGGCCTTGCTGGCAAGGTGCCCTCATGGATGACCCGCTTGCCCTTGTCAGCCACCTCTCGGGGTTCCAAATACGGTCCAGGGGCGGGACCCGCATCGGGGGGCGCATGGGCAGGCCGGGGAAGTCCCGGCCAAGGAAGATGAATCCACCACCACATGGGCTGTTCCCCCTGGGGGAGGCGGGAGGTACCCGCAGATCGTTCCAGGAGGCCTCGAACCACGCACCCCAGCCGAATATGGATGGCGGTGTGATCAGCATCGAGACGGGAAGGAGGCGGTGCCCCGCCTGCGGGGCTGAGACCTATCGCAACCGGTGCGAATGCGGGGCGCACACCGAGCCCGTCTACAGCTGCCCCCGCTGCAAGCGTGAACAGCAGGGACTGGAGTGCCCGGTATGCCATACGCCACTGGTCTGCTCCCAGGTCACCAGCCTGAACGTGAAGCAGGAGTACCAGATGGCCATGGAACGCCTGGGAATCCGGGACAGCAGCCTTGCCCTGGTGAAGGGTGTCAAGGGGCTCATCTCCCGGGAGAGGACGGTGGAGGCCATGGAGAAGGGGATTCTGCGGGCCGCAAAGGATCTCTTCGTCTTCAAGGATGGCACCATCCGGTTCGACATGATCGACCTGCCCCTCACGCATATACGGCCTGATGAGGTGGGGGTATCGCCGGAGCGGCTCCGGGAACTAGGGTACATGAAGGATATCCATGGCAACCCTCTCCACTCCCCCTCGCAGGTGGTGGAACTCAAAGCCCAGGACATCCTTCTCTCCGACTCCTGTGCTGACTACATGGTGAAGGTTGCCCAGTTCCTGGACGAGCTGCTGGAGAAGTGTTACGGGCTCCCCCCCTTTTACCGGGTGCAGACCAGGGATGACCTGCTCGGTCACCTGGCAATCGGGCTTGCTCCTCACACCAGTGCCGGGGTGCTGGCCCGGATCGTGGGATTCTCCCGGGCGAACGTAGGGTATGCCCACCCCTTTTTCCACGCAGCCAAGCGAAGGAACTGCTTCTTCGGTGACACAAAGATAGAGACCTTCGATGGGCGGGACTGGTGTACCCGGTCCATACGGCAGCTGGTGGCAGAGAATTTCGACCTCTCCCGGCCGGGGATCGACAGGCTCGGGACCTATTACTCTGATCCCCAGTCAACGATCCTCGTGCGTACCGTGGACCGGGAGGGGAAGGCCCACCTCAGGCGGGTCACCTCGGTCTCCATCCACAAATCTCCCCAGGCACTGATCCGCTTCGAGACAAGGGGGGGCCGGGAGATCGCGGTGACTCCCGACCATGCCATGCTGGTCTGGGATGTCTGCTCCCTGCGAAAGATCCGGGCCGTTGAGGTGAAAGAGGGGGACCCGGTCCCGGTGATGGTCGGTGCGAATGTGCTCACGGATCACGTCGTGCGCAGGGAGACCGTGCCTGCACCCGAAGAGAGGGTCTTTTGCCTCACCGTGGCCGAGGACCATACCGTGCTCGCAAACGGCATCTTCACAGGGCAGTGCGACGGGGACGAGGACTGCATCATGCTCCTGTTGGACGGGCTGATCAACTTCTCCCGCTCGTTCCTTCCCGAGACCAGGGGGGGCACCATGGACGCCCCGCTTGTCCTCACCACCCGTATCGACCCTGCAGAGATCGACAAGGAGAGCCATAACCTTGACGTGGGGGCACGCTATCCCCTGGAGCTCTACCTGGCGAGCCTCCGCTATGCCCACCCGAAAGAAGTCGAGGGGCTGGTGGACCGGGTAGGGAGGCGCCTTGGGACCCCGGCCCAGCTGGAGGGGTTCTTATTCACCCACGACACGGGAGACATCTCTGCAGGCCCGCTCGAGTCCACCTACACCCAGCTCAAGAGCATGATCGAGAAGCTTGACGCAGAACTGGCCCTTGCAGGGAAGATCAGGGCCGTGGACGAGGACGACGTGGCCGAACGGGTCCTCACCACCCATTTCATCCGGGATCTCCAGGGGAACCTCTCCGCGTTCTCGAAGCAGAAGTTCCGGTGCGTGAAGTGCAACACGAGCTACCGGCGCATGCCGCTTGCAGGCAAGTGCAACCGCTGCGGGGGGAACATCATCCCCACCGTGCACGAGGGTTCTGTCAAGAAGTACCTGGAGATGTCCCGGGACATTTGCAGAAAGTACAAGGTGTCGGAGTACACCAGGCAGAGGGTGCAGGTGCTCGACATGGCGATTGAGTCCACCTTCGGCCAGGAGAAGAGCCAGCAGATGGGCCTCGCGGACTTCATGTGAGGAAGGCACCACTCACCATGGGAGTGCCGATCGCCGTGCCAGGACTGCACATGATTCCTGCAGCGCCGGCAGGAGAATTCCTAATGACCTCGCAGCGACAATACTCCTGACAGATGTACGACCTGGCCCGCCTCCGGGAGGAGTTCCCCGTCCTCTCCACCTGCATCTACCTTGACTCCGCCTCCACCAGCCAGACCCCGCACAGGGCTGTTGCGGCAATGTGTGCCTATTTTTACGAGTATGCTGCCAACCATGGCCGGGGATCCCACCACCTTGCCAGGAAGACCACGGAGGAGTACGAGCGGACCCGGGAGGTCCTGGGGAATTTCCTCGGCGTAGACCCGGGGCACCTGGTCTTTACCCGGAATGCCACCGATGCCATCAACCTGGTAGCCCACGGGACCTGCTGGGAGCCTGGCGACGAGGTGATCACCACCGCGCTCGAGCACCATGCAAACTTTCTCCCCTGGATGGCACAAAAGGCCCGGGGAGTGGTGGTGAAGGTCCTTCCGCAGCGGAGGGGGATGCTCGATCCTGCCGACCTTCAGGAGGCACTCTCCCCCCGGACAAGGCTGGTTGCGGTCACACACGTGACGAACGTGCTCGGCACCGTGCAGCCTGTCAGGGAGATAGCGGGGATAGCCCATGATGCCGGGGCCTCGGTTCTCCTCGACGCTGCCCAGTCGGTCGGGCACATGCCCCTTGACGTGCGCGGGTTCGACTTCGTGGCCCTTCCCGGCCACAAGGGCCTCCTCGGGCCCCAGGGGACAGGGGCGCTCTACGCGGCCGACTACTCGGCCCTCTCCGTCTCCTGCCATGGGGGAGGCATTGTCGAGGACGTCTCGCTGGATGGGTTCTCCCTCCTCCCCCCGCCAGCCCGGTTCGAACCAGGGACCCCGAACATCCCCGGGGTGATAGGTCTCGGTGCAGCCATCCGGCTCGTGGAGGAGCTCGGGGTCGGGGAGATCCACCGACACGAGACCCGACTTGGGGTGCAGGTCCACGAAGGGCTCTCCGCGATAGCAGGAGTGGCAGTCTACAGTCCGCGAGGGTCTCCGGTCGTCTCATTCAACCTGGAGGGAATGGATCCCCACGGATGTGCAACGGATCTTGATCGGAGGCAGGGCATCTGCGTCCGCAGCGGGCTGCACTGTGCCCATCCCCTGGCATCCTCGCTTCACCCGGCGGGGACGGTCCGGGCATCCATGGGGTGCTATACTACACCGGACGAGGTCGCCACGTTCGTGGAGACTGTGAGGGAGATCGCCGGGGCGCGGTAAATTCTGGGAATCCGCCCTGGAACTGGCACGGGGGCTGGATTCGCACAGGCCCTGAAGGAGCGTCTGGGTCTCTTATCCCCCCCCTCTCCCGCGCGAGAGACGTGGGATTCATGCGCTGCAGGAGAAAAAAGGTCATTTGGGTTTATTCTCTTCTCTTACTTCTATTCCGGGCCACTCCCCCTTCCGTCCCTTCCACCACCGGTAGATGCCGTAGGCGATCAGCACGAGGATGACGAGGGGGATCAGGGAGACGAGGAGAATGAACAGCGCGGCGGAAACTCCCAGGAACCCGGCGATGCTCTCGTTGATGACCGACGTCACCGAGGGTCCACTGCCGGCCCCCACCGGCTCGGGCTCCCGGAAGGAGACAGTGATGGTCGCATAGTCTATCCGGTTGTTGAGGTACTTCAGCCGCCCGTCGATGCGGTCGATCTCCACCTGGACCCGCTCGATCTGCTGCTGTACCTCCAGGATCTCGGAGACGTTTTCGGCCTTCTCCATGATGCGCTGGTACTGGACGAGCTGGTTTGCGAGCGCCGCTCTCCGGGCCTGGAGGTTCACATACTCCTCGGTGACGTCATCTGCCTGCACTGACTGGGACTTGAGGGTGCCGAGCGCGGCGATCGACGAAAGAGCCTGCTCGAAGGCGGGTGCCGGGACCCGCATGACCAGGCTGGCGGAGAGGCGGTCACCGCTGTACCGCTCCATGGAGAGTGAACCTACGTACCCCCCGTTCGCGGTGGCGATGGCCTGCAACGCGTCCCTTGTAGCCGGGACATCCTTGACCTCCAGGTCAATGCGGGCGGTCCTGATGATCTTCTGGTCATCGCCTGCCACCCCCCCGGAGGCAATACTGGGCGATGGGGTGGCCATGGGTGCCGGTCCGGCATAACTGTAGTCGGCGGAGTGGTATTCCTCACTGGATGTCTGTGAAGAGAAGGGTGTTCCTGGAATGTCCGGGCTGATACACCCTGCACACCACACCCCTCCTGCCAGTAAGGCCAGGAGGATGAGGAACGTGGGAAGAGATCGCATATGCATAGATGTCCCTCCCTCCAAGAGGAGAAAAATGATTCCTTGACTGTGAAGGAGTTCGCAGTCTTCACTGGGGCTCTCATTCAGACCCGATTTGGGTCCGCGGGACATCCAATCAGCGTAACGCTCCCTGCACTGAGAGAGATGGTCCCCCGGACTGGTGGAATGCCACTCGTTTTTCGGGTTCCGTGGGTTTCATCCATGCCAGGCATGCTGAAGGTCCCGGGGGTCATCCTGGAGATCAGCTCCGGGCGATCATGATCTGGTGAATATTTATGCCGACGGATCACCCTTGATCATAGTACACCTATTCACAACCGCGAGTGTGACTGAGAGGCCAAAAGTGACCGACTCAAGATCGGTTCTCGCAGGAGTTCGCAGGTTCGAATCCTGCCACTCGCATTTTGACAAAATATTTGGTTCTCCGTAATTTTTTGTAAATCGAAGCGTTATTTATTGAATATTTTTCAACGCCACGCATCAGATACCTTTTCCTCTGACCGCCCGGAGCACGTGGGAAATTCCGTTGAGAAAGAGTATGGGGCAGGGCGCCCCCTCAACGACGACAGCACACGGCCGCCAGGATCACGATGACCCGGTCCAGGCAGTGGCCGGAGTTCTATCCGGACCGCTTGATACCCGATACATCCCGGATAGTCTCGATGGCCCCAATTATCATCCCATTTTGATCGTAAAGCGGAGATGCCTTTCCCCAGAGGATTACGTCCCTGTCGCGGAAGTGAATCACAGGAGTTTCGGCGATAAGGGTATTTCCTTCCCGTTTTACGTAGGAATATGTCTTCAGGAGTTCTGTATCTTCCTTGAGCACGAGATCGACCAGGATAGGGCGGGGTTCCCCATAGAAATTCAACCCATGGGCATAATTCCCTTTTCCAAGCATTTCCGATGCGGGGACCTTCGTCAGTTCCTCCATGGCATGGTTCCAGACGATAACTTCCCCTTGAGTATTCACGACGAGTGTGGCATCGGGGAGATGATCGATGATCCCGTGACCGAGCTTTTCAGAATTCCTGAGTGCCTCTTCCATCCGGATACGATCGGTTATGTCCCGGCCTACCGACTGATACTCCACCAGCTCGCCGCGTTCGTTGAAGATCGCCCGGTCGTTCCACTGCTGCCACCGGACTTCCCCGTCCGGCATGATGATCCGGTGTTCACTGGTGCCGACTGGACGCTCCTTTGTGAGTGATGAGAAGTGCTCACGGATGTGTGAAATGTCCTCTTTGGGGATATTCGGGAAAAACCGGTGCCCTACCATCTCCTGGGGCGTCTTTCCAAAATACTTGCAGTACGCATCGTTTACGAATATATGGGTACCGTCGGGGAAAAACCGGGTGATAAACTCCGTCTGGGTCTGGACGACATTCTTATATCGCTCTTCACTTGCGAGGAGAGCCTCTTCCAGGTGTTTCTGCTGTGTAATATCATCGAGGATAATCTGAGCAGATTGTATCGAGTTATTCCTGATGTAAGGTGATATATGTGTTCTGAAATAGACCGTCTTTCCCCACTTTGATGTGTATTCTGCTTCAATGGATTGGATGGGTACTCCTGTCTCAAGGCTCCTCTGAAGTGCCTCGGCAAACCCGACTTCTTGTAAAGGGGGAAAATGCAGCAGATTGATTTCACGGGTCTTCTCCTCTCCCGGTGATCCCAGAATATCCAATACCTTCGGGTTGAGGTAGACGATCTGCCCCAGGCTGTCACAGGTGAGGATACCAATGGGTGCGTTCTCGGCCAGGATGCGATACTTCTCCTCGCTCTCTTTCAGCGCTTCTTCAGCACGTTTTCGCTCGGTAACATCCCTGATAGTGCCAATAAACGCTTTCACGCGACCATCCTGATTTCGCACCGGTACTGCAGTAATGAGGGTATCAATCACCGTTCCATCTTTTTTTCGTCCCTCCATGGGGTGTTCTTTCACATATCCCTCGCGTTGAATGATAGCATGGAATGCAAGGCGGGCCCCTTTCTCCGCGTACACGTCAGGAACCGGAACTTGAGAGAATTCCTCCCGGCTCTCATACCCGAATAATTCCACAATAGCATCATTAAAATCGATCCATATCCCCTCAGGTGAGGTGATGAATACGCTGTCCCTGCTGGTCGTAAAAAATTCACGGTACCGGGTTTCACTCTCTATGAGCGCATCCTCCAAGCGTTTTTTTTCAACCGCTTTTGTAAGCATATTTTGTAATTCGGCAAAAAGTGCCTTTATTCCGGTCCCTTTCTGGAGATAGTAATCGACTCCGTTATTCAGAGCCTCTATGACTACTCCTTCCCGGCCACGTCCGGTGAATATGATAAATGGGAGCCGGGGATACTCTTTCCGGACTGCCCTGAGAAATTCGATGCCGTCCATTCCCTGCATCTGGTAATCGGATACAACCGCATCATACTTGGTTTCCTTCAATTTTATCAGTGCATTTTGAGCCGATCCCGATGTGTCGACCTTGAAAAGCCGGGTTTGTTCAAGTTTGAGTTTGACAATATCCAGCAACCCCGGTTCATCGTCAACGTAGAGAACCGATATCATTCATCTATGGGTACCATTGTGGCTGTAAATACGTTTTTCCTGTTCAGTAAGCCCTGCCCCTTTCACGTTACACACCCTTATGTCGACCAAAAAGAAACCATTGACCGCATGTTCAACGCGCTTGATGTAGACCACTGGGTAACAGCACGACGCTCGAGCCTCGACGAGGCAAAAGTCTCCGTTGCCGGGATCATCCAGGCTGTCCGCGAAGGGGGAGACGGGGCACTCCTCAAAATGGCCAGGAAGCACGACCCGGATATCACATCTCTCCGGGTCACCGATGAGGAACGCGAGGCGGCGTATGAAGAGGTGGAAGACCGGCTGGCAGAGAGCCTGATCGAGGCGGAGGCGCGGATCACCCGGTTCCACGAACTCCAGAAGGAGCGGAGTCTCTGGCTCGAGGAGGTGGAACCCGGGATCGTCCTCGGGGTCAAGACCACGGCCCTTGACCGGGTGGGTCTTTACGTCCCGGGCAGGAGGGCGGCCTACCCCTCCACCGCGCTGATGAACGCGGTCCCGGCGAAGGTCGCAGGGGTCCCGGAGATGTGTGCCTGCTCTCCGCCCCCCATCCTCCCCCTGACGCTCGTAGCCCTTGATATCGCGGGGGTGGATGAGATCTACCGGATCGGCGGCGCCCAGGCGGTCGCGGCGATGGCACTCGGTACAGAGACCATCCGGCCGGTACAGAAGATCGTGGGTCCCGGGAACGTCTACGTGACGGCCGCGAAGATGATGCTCCGCGAGATTGCAGAGATCGATTTTCCTGCCGGTCCGAGCGAGATCGGGATCATCGCCGACAGTTCGGCGAACCCGACATTCATCGCGATCGATATCCTGGCACAGGCAGAGCATGACCCTGACGCGGCCTGCGTGCTCGTCACCACCGATAAGGCGCTTGCTGACCGGGTGAAGAAGGAGATTGGCCGGCTGCTGCAGAAAGCGCCGAGAAAAGAGATAATGGAACAGGCCCTCGGGCAGTCAGGGTATGTCATCACAGCCGACATCGATGCGGCCGTCTGTGCTATGAACGAGATCGCACCCGAGCACCTCTCTATCCAGGTCAACGACTCGCTCTCCGTGCTCAACGCGGTCAGACATGCCGGGTCCATCTTCGTCGGCCCGTATACCCCTGTTGCAGCTGGAGATTATGCGTCGGGTACGAACCACGTCCTGCCCACGGCAGGATATGCAAAGACCTATTCCGGGCTGAACGTGGGGCACTTCTGCAAGACCTCGACGGTCCAGATCATTGACAGGACCGGCCTCGAGGCCATCGGGGATGTCATCGAGACCATTGCCGATGCCGAGGGGCTGCACGCCCATGCCGAATCGGTGCGCATCAGGCGCTCTTTCGCCTGAACCCATTTTCTCTCTTCTGCATAGTCTGCGGGTACATTGAACGATACATGAAGTTCACCTGCGGCCACTTGATCCGCCTTGACCGGGCGCGACCCGGGAGGGTGATTCAAGCCGATCCCAATAGGGGATCAGGGATCCGCATGATGCAGGAATGTGGGGGGGCAGGTTCCCTCATCTTGTGTTGCGGGAACCGGATATCCCCCTTGAATACAGGGAAGAGCTCTCATTCTATCTCTCTGAATGTGCCGCTTTTGGGCATTCTCATTTCCGGACTCTGGTTCCCCCGGATCTGAAGTGTGGAGAAGGCCCTTCACGCCCCCTGTCGCGGAGAATCCTTTCATGTGTCAAAGAGGGGTATCTTCTCGTTCATCAGAGGCACCCTCCATAGGAGCGCTCCCGTTCCCGAATCCCCGGCAAGCCCACCAGGTGGTTGAACTCATCGAATCCCATGAGGTGATCGGGATACGACCCCGAAGATCCTGTCCTTTTCAGCTCGGAGAAGACGTAGGTTACCGCTTTTGCGATGGCGTAGGTACACGAGACCGGGTCGGCAACCACGGCATATCCTATCTTCTCCAGTTCGGCGGCAGAGAGGACGGGTGTCTTTCCCCCGGGGAGCATGTTGGCGAACGCCGGCCCCCTGACATCGCGGCATATGCACCGCATCTGCTCTACAGATTCCGGGGCCTCCACGAATGTGAGGTCTGCACCCGCTTCGTAGTAGAGATTTGCCCGCTCGACGGCATCATCGATCCCGTTCACGGCGATAGCATCGGTCCGGGCCATGATGACGAGATCCGGATCCCTCCTGGCATCGACGGCAGCCCTGACCTTTGCCACCATCTCCTCCGGGGTGACAATCGCCTTCCCCTCCATGTGCCCACACCGTTTCGGCGAGACCTGGTCCTCGATGAACACCCCCGCCACCCCCGCTTTCTCGTAGAGGGATATGGTCCTTGCCACGTTGGTTGTGTTCCCGTATCCCGTGTCACCGTCAGCAAAGACCGGGATATCTGTGGCATCCACGATCCGTGAGGCACAGTCGACCATCTCGGTGAGCGTCAGCAGGCCGACGTCTGGCTTTCCCAGCAGTGCGGCTGAGTTCGCATAACCGGCCGAGAAGATGGCGGAGAAGCCTGCCTGCTCGGCAATCCTTGCACAGAGCGGGTCATGGACTACGGGGATGACAAGGATCGGGTCGGCACAGATCAGGTCTCTCAAGCGGGTGGTAGGTCTCATGGAATGTTCGCCACCTGAAGAGTAAAAAACCGGCAGAACTTATGCTTTTCGGATAATGGTGCCTGTGGGACACTCTTATCTCCCGGATTTGCACTATCTTTACCATTATTATGCATCCCCCTCACTTACTCTAAAGGGATATCCCATGGCAATCGACTGGTACATGGACTTCGTGGATACCGGGTACGATCCCGGGAAGACTGAGTTATGCGCACTCTTTTATTTCGAGCCGGCAGCGGGCATCAGCAGCGAAGAGGCGGCTGGGAGGATTGCCTCGGAGAGCTCCACCGGTACATGGACCACGCTTCACACCCTCCCGCCCAGGATGAGGGACCTCCAGGCCACCGTCTACGAGATCGAGGGGAAGTATGTGCGGATTGCCTACCCGCTGGATCTCTGGGAGGAGGGGAACGCTGCCCAGCTGATGAGTGGCATCGCGGGCAATATCTTTGGGATGAAAGCGATCAGGAACCTCCGGCTGATCGACGTGAGCATGCCGCCAGAATATATCAGGCACTTCAGGGGCCCGCACTTCGGCATGGAGGGTATCCGGAGGATGATGAGGGTAGAAGGCCGGCCTCTCACCGGGGCAGTCCCTAAGCCGAAAGTGGGGTTTGATGCCCGCGAACACGCCGCGATTGGGTTTGAGACATGGATGGGCGGGTTTGACTTCGTGAAGGACGACGAGAACCTTACCTCCACTTCGTTCAACCGGTTCGGGGACCGTGTTGCGGAGATGACGAAGATGCGCGATCTGGCCGAGCAGGCAACCGGCGATACGAAATCTGCGTTCATCAACATCACCGCGGACACGGAGACCATGAAGGAGCGGGCCCGCATGCTCGCCGACAGCGGCTGGAACTACGCGATGATTGACGTGGTGGTGGCAGGGACGTCCGCGGTCTCTACGCTCCGGGACTACTGCTCGGACCTCGGGCTGGCCATCCATGCCCACCGGGCCATGCATGCTGCATTTGACCGGAATCCCAGGCACGGGATTACGATGCAGTTCCTGGCAAAGATGATGCGCCTTATCGGGGTGAGCCAGATCCATACCGGGACCGCGGTGGGAAAACTGACCGGGACGAAGAAGGAGGTTGCGCTGCTCGCGGATGTGCTCCGGGAGCGGCACACAAAGGAGGTCAGGCACACCCTCCTCGACCAGGACTGGGGAGGGATAAAGAGTGCGTTCCCGGTTTCTTCCGGGGGCCTGCATCCCGGCCTGGTCCCTGACGTCCTCGATATCTACGGGGAGGACCTCGTGCTCCTGGTGAGCGGGGGGATTCACGGACATCCCCGCGGTACACGTGCAGGGGCGATAGCCACCATGCAGGCCATCGAGGCCTGGAGAGATGGGATGAGCCTCGACGAGAAGGCCAGATCATCACCCGAACTTGCCCGGGCGCTGGAGAAATGGGGATACTACAAGCCGAAATAATCAAAAAAAGCTACATGATTCTCTTCGAGACACACCCATATGCATTCGTGAAAACAAGAATGATGCAATTCGCAACAGGCCCGACGCATGAAAATGGCTTCGCCATTTTCATGAGGTATGTCCGAAATCCTGAAAGAAGTTCATAGTGTGTTGGTATGAAAACCGCATCCGCGTTTTTCATCGGGGGGGCATGTGACCCGACTGTCTCATGTGCGTTTCATTCGGGGAAAAAACGCGTGTAGGGGATGATACACGCCAGGAAGAACCAGGGGGAGATCCTCATCCTGGTGCATGAAGTCGCAACTTCTCCTGATCCCATGCATCCGACCCCCTGTGCGAGAGGAATGGTCATGAACCCTGACCCGGTCATCTATCCGGCCTCCCAAACCATTTTGCGTTCACGGAATGGATATCTCTCCCTGATGAGTTCAGAGTTCCCAGGAATCTTCACTCTCCACGTATCTGCCCGGCAGTTCGTGGCAGCACTCGTGTTCGGGATACTGGCGGCACTCACCCTCTTCTCAGGCCTCTTTGTCCCCCTGGGCCATGGCCTCATGGCCGAGCCGAGCGAGGTGTTCGTGACGCTCGGTGCCGCCCTCTCGGGTCCCTTCGGGGGGCTGGTCATCGGCCTCCTGCAGGGGGTGGTGTATGCCCCGGAGAGGAACATCCCCTCCCACATGCTTGCCGGGTTCCTGTGGGGGGCATGGTATGCAGTGCTCTTTTCCTGGAGCCAGGGGAAGGGGAGGTGGGCCAGGGCAGCGCTCTGGGCGGTGAGCATCCCCGTGTATTACTATGTCCTGCTGCTCCCCCTCCACCTTTTGATCGCCTCTGCCACCCTGGGGGTCCCTTTCATACCCCTCTTTGCGGAGACGGCACAGGGGATCTTCCCCGAGGTGGTCTTTACCCTCCTCGTGACTTCCCTCGTGATTGTGGTCCTCCCCGAGAGGTGGGCTGCCCCTCTCGGGTAAGGAAAAAGCGATTGGGAAGCCCGGATGAGAGAAGGGGTCAGAGGAGGGACCCGATCACCCGGGCCAGCCGCTCCATGCCCTCCTTGATACGCTCCCCGTCCATGCTGGAGAAATTGAGCCTTATGGTGGATTCGCCGCCGCCCGAGACATAGAAGGGGATCCCTGGAAGTACGGCGACTCCGCCCTTCACTCCCTCCTCGAAGACCTTCATTGAATTGAGACCCGGAGGGAGAGTCGCCAGCAGGAACATGCCCCCTTCCGGGTTGGTGTGGCTCATCCCGGCCGGGAACGAGTCGTCCAAAAGGTCGCACATCAGGCGGCAGTTGTGCCCATATGCGTCGATGATGCGACGGATGTGGGCGTCCAGGTCGATACTGGCCAGGTAACGGGAGAGGACCTTCTGGCAGAGGAAGTTCGAGTGGAGGTCTGCGGCCTGCTTTGCGCAGTTGAACTGGGCGAGTATCTCTTCCGGGGCGCATATCCAGCCGATGCGCATACCGGGCGCGATGACTTTTGAGAAGGATCCTGAGAGGATGCACCGGTCCGGGATGAGGCCCTTTACCGGTGTCCGGGGCCGGCCGTCGAAGAAGAGCTCCCCGAATGCGTCATCCTCGTAGAACAGGGTATCTGACCCCTCCAGGACCTCGGCGACGGCCTTTCTCCTCTCCAGGGAATAGGTCTGCCCTGAGGGGTTCTGAGAGTTCGGGATGCCATAGAAGAACTTTGGACGGAAGGTGCGGATGACCTTCGCACACTCGTCGATGTCCGGGCCATCCTCCCCGAAGGCCACGTCGTGGAATGCTGGTTCATAGAGGGAGAACGCCTCGATGGCCCCGAGGTAACCGGGCCGCTCCATGGCCACCGGGTCTCCTCTGTTGAGGAAGATCTTGGCCACCAGGTCAAGGCACTGCTGTGAACCATTCACGACCTGGATGTGGTCAGGGGGAATGGAGATGCCAAGGCGCCGGGAGTAGCGGCGGGAGATGAACTCCCGCAGGGGGAGGTAGCCGTCGGTGGTGGAGTACTGGAGGGCAACGTGCCCCTCCTCTTCGAACACCTTCCGGGAGGCGTCTGCGAGCCCCTCGACGTCGATACACCCGGAGTTGGGAAGGCCGCCGGCAAAGGAGATGATGCGGGGATCGGTGGAGACGGCAAAGAGCCTTCCCAGGAACGATGGAGGGGCACACCGCATCCGGTCGGCAAATCGATACTGCATGATGGCTTCTCCCTGGATTGCACAGGAACTTGTGCCGGGAGAGACAAAAGCGTGACCCTTTCTTGTCAGGGGAACGGGTAGGTGTCGGCAGCACGATTCGGTCCTGAAGATGGCAACTTACAGGAATGCATTCGAAGTGCGGCAATATGAAAGAAGCATAATTTTTATAATAATTATAAGGATTATAATAGTGAATACCATGGTGAAGACCACCATCGCACTATCCCCGGGAACACGCGATCTCCTGAGGGACCTGGGGAATAAAGGGGAGACCTATGATGATATTATCCTCCGCCTTCTGAAGGATGCGGGTTGGAGACGCCTGGATACACGCTGGAACGAAATTCTCCGGAATGATGAATTTATACCCCTGGATGAGCTCTGATGTTCCAGGTATGGGTGTCAAAGACATTCCAGCGGGAATTTCATAAAATCCCCGCCGATTCTCAAACCAGGATAAGAAAAAGCCTGACCTGCCTTGAAAGAGATCCCTATATCTCCCGCGCCCATGCAGATATCAAACCATTAAAAGACACCCACCCCCAGAAATATCGCATGAGAGTGGGAGATTACCGGGTAGTATACGTGATTGAGGGGAATGATGTCAGGATACTTGATATCTTCCACCGGAGGCAGGGATACTCCGGCCAATGAAAGCTCATTCCTCTACAGGGAAAATGAGGAGAGTGTGAAGAAAGGTTCAATGGCCGGGAAAAAACAGAAGAATGCAATTTTTTATTGACGAATTGAGAGCGGCCAGAAGAAAGCTATCCACCTGCCTGCACCAAGCGGCAGGTCCGTTTACAAAAATGCCGTGTGAGTTCAGGGCAGGGGGGCCCTGACACGGTTGAGCGATACCCGGGCGTTCTTCCTCACCCGGCAGTCGGGATCGTTCACTGCCTTCTCGAGGATCGCCTCGGCATCGCGGGAAGGCATGTTCCCGAGGGCGCAGGCAGCGGCGTTTCGCAGGATATCGTCACCGTCACGCATGATGGCGAGGAGCACCGGGATCAATTCCGGCCGGCCAAGAACCCTTATTCCTGCCGCTGCAGCCTCACGTATATACCATTTCTGAGAGAGGAGGCGCCCGAAGAGGACGGACAGCTCCTCCGGGCGGGTGATCCCCCCGATACGCCGCACCGCGGCCTGCCGGATATGCCAGTCATGATTGGTGAGATCCTTCAGGATGATGCTGATCTCATCGGGCTCTGCACGGGTTCCGGTCATCTTGAGTTCACTATACGTCAATTAACAATATATATTATTGGATGGAACCTTCCTTCTTAAAGGGTTCACAAAGAGTGTATCCCGACATCCCCTTCATCCCCCGGACACGGGATCCGGACCCGCTCTCAACGGGGCATCCTCTCTCCTTTATAGCCCGATCGGGTGTCTCCCGGGCAGTGGAAACCGGGAAAATTCTATAAGCTCACACTTCGTACACTGAATATTTACCGCGGGTTCAAGGGTCACGCAGAAGGAGTTGATTCACTGATCCAGAGAAAGACCGATGATGACACGAATGAGGCCGGGGAGATCATCCGGGTCCGCCTTCCCCAGAAGCGGAACAGGGAGATGTTTGCCCAGGCCGAACTGATGATGGGGGCAAACCACATCCGGGTGAAATGCTATGACGGGGTCACCCGCATGGGGAGGATCAAGGGCAAGATCAAGAAGCGGGTCTGGATCCGTGAGGGGGATATCCTGGTGGTGATCCCCTGGAGCTTCCAGGACGACAAGTGCGATATCATCTACCGCTACACCGGGCCCCAGGTGGAGTGGCTGAGACGGAATGGGTATCTGTGAAGTATTCCATGATGACTTTTCATCTCTCATTCTCTTCCACTGTGCCCATTTCATTGTCTTTTTCTTGAATGGCGTCCTATTTGGAAACCCTGTCCTGATTTCCATTCATAAGAATGGGATGTTCATACTGCTGAATGTCCCGGGAAGAAATACACCATCATTCAACCCTTCCCCAGCCTGATATTTTCCTGCGATCCGGTAAGGTATCCCTCTTTCCGCATCTCGGCGACAAGCGATGAGAGAAACTCGCGCTCAAGTGTCAGGGTGACAGTCTCGGTGCTCTCCTCGAGATGGATCGGGTAACTCAGGAAGCGTTCCAGGAGTTGTTCGAACGATATCCGCCCTGCATGATCCACCTTTTCCAGGATGGCACGTATTGCGATCTGTTTCCGCTCAAGCCCCCAGTAGAACTCATCAAGGCTCCCGGCATCCACGTCAAGGCCGATTAAGCCCTCATCGATGTCATTGACCGAGAACTGGAAATGGATGTTTGCATCCATGAACACCTGGTACTGGACCCGTGCGATAAGATTGACGTGGGAGGAGAGCCCGTGCGCCGGGAGGTCATCAGGATCGATCTCCGGAAGGCCTGCCAGGTTCTCCTTCATCATGCATTCGGCGAGGGCCAGTTTCTTCACAAG
>JALOPW010000041.1 GCA_025453675.1 Methanolinea sp. | reverse complement strand
TGCTCCCCAAGAGCGTCTGAGGGGAGTGTGGTTTTCCACTGGACCGGCGGGGGTTTCACCCCCTCCGGACTACCCCCGCGTCACCCCCGCAGCAGCGGGCTTCCGGCCCACTGCTGCTCCCCGCGTCACCCCCGAAGTTGGGGCTGTGGCCCCAACTGCTCCAACGGGCTTTATCCCCCTTGCTGCTCCAACAGACAATCATATGGATGACCTGGTGATACGGACTGCACGAAAGGAAGAGGTGCCGATCTTTCTCGAATGGGCCCGGGACGAGGGGTGGAATCCGGGGCTGCATGACGGGGAGTGCCACTACGCGGTGGACCCTGCCGGGTGGTACGTGGCAGAGTCAGGCGGGGAAGTGGTCGGCACCGTGGCGGTCACGAACTACGACTCCCGGTTCTCATTCGGGGGATTTTTCGTCATCAGGGAGGACGTGCGGTCGCGGGGGATTGGCTGGCAGCTCTCGAGCGCGGCCATCCGGCATGCGGGAGCCCGGAACCTCGGCATCGACGGGGTGTTCGAGATGCAGGAGAAGTATACTGCCCGGATGGGGTTCTCCTTCGCCTACCGGAACATCCGCTGGAAGGGTATCGCGGACGGGAAGAGGCAGCCCGGGCTTTGCCCCGTGCAGGACGTGCCATTCTCCGAACTGATGGAGTACGATTCCCTGCACTTTCCCGCCGGGCGGAAGCCCTTTCTTGAGCGGTGGATCCGCATGCCTGACTCCTTCTCCTCTGCCTGCGTGGAAGGCGGTGTGCTAAGAGGGTACGGAGTGATCCGCAGGTGCGTTGAGGGGTTCAAGATAGGGCCGCTCTTTGCGGACAGTCCGGAGATTGGCGAGAGGATCCTCGAGGACCTTGCCGGAAGAGAGGAGGTCCGCGGGCAGCCGTTCTTCTTTGACACCCCCGAGCCGAACCGTGAGGCGGTGGGGATGGCCCGGGAGCGGGGCATGGAAGAGGTCTTCGGCACGGCCCGTATGTATACCCGGGAGATTCCGCCGCTCCCCTTGTCACGGATCTTCGGGGTGACCAGTTTCGAAATGGGATAACATGAAGGTCGGGGGGGAGGCAATGCCTCCTCCTGGCGCGGAGAACGACTGCCCCCGGCCAAAAAATCGGGGCTACTCTCTCTTTCTCAGCGCGGCTGCACAGCCGGTCCCAATCGCCAGGAAGAGCGTGAGGGATTCGAGCCCTGCCTTCGTGGGAGGAGCGGGAGCCGGTGTCTGGGGGCTGACAGGGGTGGTGTTCGCCGTCATGGGGACCGTGGTCGCCATGGTGGTGACGGTGGTTGCCCGGGTGGGAGCCGGCCCGATAAGGGCATAGGTCCCGCTCCTGGTGAGGGGGGCCGTCACGGTGGCATTCGTGAGTGTCGAATTGAGTGCCGTCCAGGACCCATTGGCGAAGGATGCGATGGTGAGCCCGGAGGAGGGGGCCCCGGCAGGGATGACGAGGGCGATCTTCCCCGGCGGGAGGAAGGAGGTATCCTGGGGCACCAGCGAGTAAGGGCCGGAGAGCACCCTCATCCCGGGCGTCACGTTCACAGCCGGTGTCATCAGGAACCCGACCGGTCCGGTCTGCGAGACCGTGATGCTGGCCATTCCATCGGCAGACGTGAAAGTGTTCCATTGCCCGGGGGGAGGAGCCGCGGTGGAAGTGATGGACATGCCGCTCCCTGTCGCCGAGGAGGAGGAATCTGCCCCTCCCACGGGCACTGTCTTGTAGTGAACCTGGGTCCCGTCCACCAGGACGGCGAGCGTGAGGGTCCCTGCCGTGAGCCCCTCCACGATAAAGGAGATCTCGGAGTCCCTTGGCCCCTGCTTGGTCCCGGTCACCTGGAGTTGTGCGGTGATGCCCTGTCTGCTGGGTAGCGAGGTTCCCGAGAGGCGGAAATAGTCGTAGGTCCCGGGACTGATGTCGTAGGTCTTCGTGGTGGAGAAGTGTCCGTCGGTGGACGTTCCCGACACGGTGACGATAGTCGACTCTTTCATCACCTCCAGCCGGTTCTGGGAGGTCCCGGAGAGGGTTGCGGTGATGCTGCTCTGCTTCAATGCAAATGGCATCACGAACTGGCTCATCTGGAACCTGAACTCGGAGTTGGGCTGGACAGCGCAGTCAGCCTGTACAAGGAGGGAGAATGAGGCATTCTCCGGGAGGTCCTGGATAGTGACGTACATGGGCTGGCCGTTCATGATGGTATCCGGCCGCTCCGTGATGGTGACCGCCGCGACGGGACAGCCTATGGCCACCATGAGCACGAGGAGGGCGAGAGTGCGGGTATACATGTGGGGACCTTCTTTTTTCGAATGAAAATTACTTCGTGATTGTTATCGTGTATCCGCGACCGCGGGACGATCATCGGCGGTTCATATGAGAATGGCTGCGCCATTTTCATGATGTATGCCTGAAATCCTGAAAGGAGTTCATAGTGTGTTCCTATGAAAATGCCTCCGGCATTTTTATGCTTCGGGCCTGTTGCGATATGTATCATTCGAGTTGTCATGGACGCATATGCGTGTGTCTCGAAGAGACTCGGAGAGTATTTTTTATGTGGGTAGTCGTGAAGGGAGGATAAATATGTTGTACTGGTCTTCCTGGACAATCCAAAAGGAGTTCTATTGTTCCATCCACGCCAGGTGAGGGCAAGGGTGAGTGGTGGAACGACCCCTCCATCTCTAGTGGCGACCCTGTCACCCTGTAAAACCTTTCTCCACCAGGATATCCACGATCCGCCGCCCTGCCTGCCCGTCTCCGTAAGGGTTCTCCCACCCCGGCACCCTCCCGAGCATCACCCTGCTTCTCTCCATGATGGTGCCTGCGTCCGTCCCGGCCAGCACATTCGATCCCACGTCCAGGGTCTCGGGCCGCTCGGTGTTCTCCCGCAGCGTTACGCAGGGTATGCCAAGGATGCAGCTCTCCTCCTGCACCCCGCCTGAATCGGTGAGGATCAGCCGGGCCCCGGACTCCAGCCGCAGGAAATCCAGGTAACCAACCGGTTCCATGAAACGGATACCCTGTGCACTGAGTGAGAACCCCCGCATCATCTTTTCGGTCCGGGGGTGCACCGGGAAGACCACCGGCATCCCGGTTTCATGGTGCAGCCTTTCCAGGCCTTTCAGGATGCCCGAGAGGTTCTCTCTCTCGTCCACATTCTCAGCCCTGTGGGCGGTGACCAGGATGTAGTGACCCCTCTTTAGATCTTCGAGGCCCGGCAGGATCCCCCGGTGTCTCTGTCCGATCTCAAGGTTCTCCCTGACCGCGTCCACCACCGTGTTCCCGGTGACGAAGATCTTCTCCTCCGGGATGCCCTCCTGCCGGAGGTAGCCGGCCGATGTCCCCGTGGGGGCGAACATGAGGTCTCCGATATGATCCGCCACGATCCGGTTGATCTCCTCGGGCATCCGCCGGTCGAAACTCCGGAGGCCGGCCTCCACGTGCCCTACCGGGATGCGCAGTTTTGCTGCTGCCAGTGCCCCTGCGAGCACGGTGTTGGTGTCTCCCTGCACCAGGACCGCATCGGGCCGGTGCTGCAGGAGGACCTTCTCCGCCCCTGCGAGGATCTTTCCCGTCTGCTCACCGTGCAGGCCGGAACCCACGTCGAGATTATATTCCGGCTCCGGCAGTTCCAGTTCTTCGAAGAAGATGCGGTCCATCTGGTATGAGTAATGCTGCCCGGTGTGGAGGACGAAATAGGGAATGTCCCGGCGTTCGCACTCCCTGATAACGGGTGAGAATTTGATGATCTCGGGGCGGGTGCCGAGGACAAGGGAGAGCATGATCACGGTGAGGTAGGGGGCCGGAGAATAAAAATAGGGTGGGATTGCACGGGGTTCGCCAGGCACACCATAGGGGGGTACTTGCTCTCCCCTCCTTTTTCGAATGGAACGCACATGAGACTGCCGGGTCACATGCCCCCCTTATGAAAACAGGAACGATGCAATTTGCAACAGGCCCGACGCATGAAAATGCCGGAGGCATTTTCATAGGAAACCGCGGATGCGGTGTTCATACCAACATGGCTTCGCCATTTTCATAATGTATGTCCAGAATCCTGAAAGGAGTTCATAGGGTGTGAATATGAAACGCATATGATATCGTCAGGTCACATGCCCCCTTGATGAAAACCGCGGATGCGGTTTTCATGCCAAAATGGCTGCGTCATTTTCATGAATTCTATGCGTGTGTCTCGAAGAGAATCATGGAGGTTTTTTTGTAGCAAGAGGGTGCCCGGCCTGTTCCAGCACGGGACAGGTCACCGGTGCGAGTCATTTTTCTCGTACAATGACAGGTATTCCCCTGAGACCACTCTCTCCATCCACTCGCGGTGCTCAAGGTACCAGCGGACGGTCTTTCTGATCCCGTCCGGGAACGAGGTCTTCGGTTTCCAGCCCAGGTCCCGGGAGATTTTTGTCGAGTCGATGGCATAGCGGCGGTCGTGGCCGGGGCGGTCTCTGACGAACCGTATCAGGCTCTCGTTGATCTCCGGGTCCCCGGTCTCCTCCCGGAGTATTGAGAGGAGAAGTGTGACAATGGCAATATTCTCCCACTCGTTGTTCCCCCCGATGTTGTAGATCCCGCCTGCGTCTCCCTTTTCCAGCACCATGTCGATGGCCCGGCAGTGGTCTTCCACGTAGAGCCAGTCCCGGACATTTTTCCCGTCGCCATAGACAGGAAGGGGCTGGTGCCGGAGGGCGTTTTGGATTATCAGGGGGATCAGCTTCTCGGGGAACTGGTAGGGGCCGTAATTGTTGGAGCACCGGGTGATCAGGACCGGCATGCCGTAGGTGTCATGGTATGCCCGCACGATGAGGTCTGCGGCGGCCTTGCTCGCGGAGTAGGGGCTGTGAGGGTCGAGGGGCGTGGTCTCGGTGAAGTATCCGTCCGGGCCGAGCGAGCCGTAGACTTCGTCGGTGGAGACCTGCAGGAACCGGCAGCCGGGGGTCCAGGACCCGTTCCTGAACCAGGCGGATTTTGCCGCGTCCAGGAGGGTGCAGGTTCCCAGGATGTTGGTGCGGAGGAAGAGCTGGGGGTCCTCGATGGAGCGGTCCACGTGCGACTCGGCCGCGAAGTGGACCACGGCGTCGGGAGCGTGATCCACAAAGAGGGTATCTGCAAGGGACCGGTCACCTATATCCCCTTTCACGAAGATGAACCGTTGCGTCCCCGTCGAAGTGAGGCCGGCCAGGTTCTCGAGGTTCCCGGCATAGGTGAGGTTGTCCAGGCCGACTATCATCAGGTCCGGATGGTTGGCGAGGGCGTGATACACGAAATTGCTGCCGATGAATCCGGCCGCTCCGGTGACGAGAAGTCTCTTCAAGGGATCACCTTCATCTCTTCCAGGTATGCGGTTGTGGCCTCCTCCCAGGAGGGAAGTTCGTAGCCCAGCACCCCGGGAGACCCGAAGTTGTCCAGGACCGAGTATGCGGGCCTCCGGGCGGGGGTGGGGAACTCGGCTGTCTTTGCAGGGAGGATCGTCCCCTTCCACCCGGTTGTCTCCAGGATATACCGTGCCCATGCGTACCGGGAGCACGAGCCGGTATTGGTGAGGTGGTAGAGGCCGAAGTTCCCGGTCTCCAGGAGGTCGAGGGTGGCTCCTGCAAGGTCCCGGGTGCCGGTGGGAGTGGAGACCTGGTCGTCCACGACTCTCAGTTCGTCCTTCTGCCGGCTCCATTCCAGGACTTTCTGTGCAAAATTGGTGTTTCCCGGCCCGAAGACCCATGAGGTGCGGATGAGGAAGAAACGGGCGGAGAGGTCGCGGACCGCCTGCTCCCCGAGGAGCTTGCTCTCCCCGTACCGGCTGATGGGGTGCGGATGGTCGACGATGGTATAGGGACGGGTGGAATGGCCGTCGAATACGTAATCGGTTGAGTAATGCACGAGAACAGCACCCGCCTCCCGGCAGGCGAGCGCGAGATTCCTGACACCCAGGCCGTTGACCAGGAACGCCTGTTTCCAGTCGCTCTCGGCCTGGTCCACGGCGTTATACGCGGCGCAGTTGATGACGGCATCCGGGCGGTGGCGGGCAACGGCCTCGCGGACCGCCCCTGCACCGGTGATGTCAAGCTGCCGGGAGGTGAAAGGGACGGTCTCATGCCCCCGTCCCTGGGAGAGTTTCACCATCTCCTGGCCGAGCTGGCCCCCTGCCCCCGTGATCATGACGTTCATGCGATGACCTCCTCGTTCTTCCTGCCGTCCCGGCCCGGTACCCCGCTGTCGATCACCTGTCGGTTCTCAGGTACCTTCTCCTGGAACCCGGGACTGGCAGGGAGTATGCCGGCACGGCTCGCAGGGGGTGTGAGCCCTGATTGATCCAGGATCACGGGTCTTCCCCCCGGTAGGCAAACGGGCTCTCAAGGTCAGAAAGGAGTGGTAAGCGGGCATCTTTCTCGGAGAGGAGAGGGCTCTCTATCCCGTGCTCCCGCAGGGGCCAGGGGATGGAGAGGTCGGGGTCGTTCCAGCGGATCCCGGCGTCTGCCTCGGGGTGGTAGTACTCGCCGGTTTTGTACAGGATCTCGGTCCCGTCCGAGAGCGCCAGGAAACCATGGGCGAATCCTACAGGGACGTAGAGCATCCGGTGGTTCTCCTCGCTGAGCAGGAAAGACTCGTGGCGCCCGAATGATGGCGAACCCTGCCGGATGTCCACGATCACATCGTATATCGCGCCCCTTGCCACCCGGACGAGCTTGCTCTGGGCACACGGGTACTGGAAGTGCAGCCCCCGCAGCACCCCCTTTGCCGACCGGGAGTGATTGTCCTGGACGAACTCTTCCTGGATGCCGAGCGCCTCCATGTCTCTCCGGGTATAGGACTCGAGGAAGAACCCACGGGAATCGCCAAAGACGCGGGGCTCGATGAGCAGGGCTCCCGGGAGGGACGCAGGGATGGGGGTGAACTTCCTGGTGGTCATACTACAGTGTTTAGGTGTTCCAATCCTTTAGATGCTCTCGAGCAGATGATGAAGGGAGATGGATAGAGAAGGGAGGTCTTCTTTGATTGTGATCCAGATTATGTCCCAGTCGACGCGGAAATATTGATGAGTGATGATGTCGCGCAGCCCTGTGATTCCTTTCCAGTCAATTTCCGGGTGGGATGCTTTCAATTCCGGGGGGATTTCTTTTGCTCCATCTCCAAGGACCTGGATATTCCGGAGGACTGCATCTTTCACGAGTTCATTTTTTAGAAGGTCCTGGAGGGCAAGAGAATGAGTATAGTCAAGGATTTTATCCACGGCAGTGACCATGTCATACAGGAAGAGTCCAGGCTCGCGTTTCTCAGACATAGACGACGTCACCAAGTATCGAATCTGCCAGGAGGGGGTGAAGTCCACCAGGAGTCACGAGATCCACGTTCATACCCAATGAGGAAGATATCATATCCCTGAGATGAACGAATGAAAACCCGCTCACCGGGCGCTCGAACTCTACAAGTATATCCACATCTGAGGTGCTGGTATGGGCATTCCTGGCAACCGAGCCGAATATCCCCAAACTCTGGATATGATACCGGGAGGAGAGCTCTGGTTTGATTGTTTTCAATATTGACAAAATTTCCGCTCGGGATTTCATTCGTATCTCAGGATTTTGCCTTCCCCCTATAAGAGTATGTTCTATGAGCGAGTCCGGTGAAAATGGTATCCGGAAGGTAAACTGGGATCTTTCCTGTGAGAAACAGGAGGTATCGAATGAAGGGAGATGGAGAGAGGCGTTCATACCCCGTGCGTCGTCACACTCCTGTATCATTCTCGGCGAGCTCCCGCAGGTAGCGCCCGTACTCCGTGTTCTTCAGCCCGTCGGCGAGCATCCGCAGCTGGTCCTTCCCGATGAACCCCTGCCGGTAGGCAATCTCCTCGATGCAGGCGACGTAGAGCCCCTGCCTCTTCTGGATTGTCTCGATGTAGTTTCCGGCCTCCAGGAGCGAGTCGTGGGTCCCGGCGTCCAGCCAGGCCATCCCCCGCCCAAAGACCAGGACGGAGAGCTCCCCCCTCTTCATATACTCCCTGTTCACATCGGTGATCTCGAGTTCCCCCCTCGCCGACGGGGGAATGGTCTTTGCGATCCCGAGCACCGAGTGGTCGTAGAAGTACAGGCCGGGGACCGCGTAGTGCGACCTGGGGTGTTCCGGCTTCTCCTCGATGGAGAGGGCCTTTCCGTCCGGTCCAATGGAGACGACCCCGTAGGGCCTCGGGTCCCGCACCCAGTACCCGAAGATAGTGGCGCCTTTCTTCTGGGATGCGGCCTTTCTGAGCAGCTCGGAGAAGTGCTGCCCGTAGAAGATGTTGTCCCCGAGGACGAGTGCCACGCTGTCGTCTCCGATGAATTCCTCCCCGACGATGAAGGCCTCTGCGAGGCCGCCTGGCCTCTCCTGGACGGCATACGAGAACGAGAGTCCGATCTGTCTCCCGTCCCCGAGCAGGTCTTTGTAGAGGGGGATGTCCCGGGCGGTGGAGATGATCAGGATCTCGCGGATCCCGGAGAGCATCAGGACTGAGAGGGGATAGTAGATGAGGGGCTTGTCGTACACCGGCAGGAGGTGCTTTGAGACGGACTTGGTGATAGGGTAGAGGCGGGTGCCGTACCCCCCGGCGAGGATGATGCCTTTCATGGGAATTCGCTGTGAATAACGTGAGATTGGAGGTGATTTATAAGTTGTTGAGGGGCTGCGACTGAGAAGCGTGCAATCGTGCCCCGGCACCCGGTTACGTCCGGGCCGGGACGGCGGATACGACGGCGATAGGGGAGGGATGAAACTGCCCGGAACCGCGGGCATCTTCCGCCGGGTGGCCATCCCCTCTGTCCCACGATCGATAAAGGACCCGGTTGCTACCAATATGGTGAACGTGAACGGGACGATTGCAGTGCTCGTGGCGGCGAAGGAATGCGGGGTGAGGAAGGTGGTGTATGCGTCGTCGTCGTTCGGTGTATGGGGACACGCCGACCCTGCCGGAAGGTGGAGAGAATCATTGAACGTGCGAACCGTCAGCAGTGAGAGGGAGACCGAGGCATTCGTGAGAGAAGGGTTATATCATTATTGTTCAATAACTAAGACATATGTCTAATAAATTGGACATAAATGAGCACTGCCTGATGGTGCTCTCTCTCTTCACCCGGGGATTCTCCACGTCCTATTATATAAGGGAGGTCTGCAGGCTTCTCCCGATCAGCCATGGGACCGCCCAGAGTGTGCTGACGCATCTTGAGGAGAAGGGGGTATTATCCTCCGCAATAAAAGGAAAAATCCGCACATTCTCACTTTCGCGGACTGACACGGCACGTCAGTACCTGGTGTTCACCGAGGTGTATAAACGACTCCTTCTCCTCGAGAGGAAGCCGTTTATTGGAGAGGTACTCTATAAAGTCATTCCCTTCATATCCGGCTGCGCAGCGGTCTATGGGAGTGTTGCAAAAGGTACGGAGCACGAGGATTCAGACCTGGACCTCTTCATCGCCGGTACATGTGATAAGGAGGGAGTGGAGCGGATATCAAGGATCTTTGGTATTGAGATCAACCTCAAAGTGTACCCACAGGATCTCTTCGCCCGGGCATTCGGAACGGACCCCCTCCTCAAGGAAGTCCTCTCCGATCATGTGATCATCCATGATCCTGATTATCTCATCACGACGGTGGTGGTGTGATTGGACCACCTCAGCTGGTGTATCGGAGTAAAAAACGGAGTCACCCTGGTAGAGCCAAGTGTGAACCTCTCCCGGGTGTATGTAGTGAAGGCAGAAGAGGCCCTGGATGCCATGGAGAGCGTCCGCCCCCGGAATTGGAAGTTTTCAACTGGGTATTATGCATTATATTTCGCGCTCTATTCGGTGATGATGCGGGTTGGAATCCGTTCGGAGATACACACGTGCAGCATTGAAGTGATGCGGAGTGTTCTTTCTTCGTATTTCAACGCGAAAGACGTTTCGATGGTTGAGCGGGCACAGAAAGCCAGGGTTGAAGCCCAATATTATTCATCCCATGAGATTCCCGACCCGTTTTTAGAAGAACTATGCAGGTTCTGTCCCAGGTTCGTGGTTCACTGTAAGAGAATTGGTGAGCAGCTCACAGAATCTGATATCCTTTCACTCAGGGAAGCCCTTCTCCGCTCTCGTGAATCACAAGGGAAAGAGGGCGAACATCCGGCATCTCGTCGATGATGCCGGTCTCCGTTTCGTGCAGGGGAGCATCACTGATTCCGAGATCCTCAAGGCTCATTTCGTGATGCGGACGGCATCTTCCACCAGGCGGCCATCCCCTCCGTGCCGCGATCGATACGGGACCCGGTTGCCACGCGAACGACGTCGATGCGTGAACGGGCCGCTCGGGGTGCTCGTGGCGGCGAGGGAGTGCGGGGTGAAGAAGGTGGTGTATGCATCGTCGTCGTCGAAAATCAGGCTCCACTACCCCTGCTGGAGAGAGTGGAAAGAATTCGCTCCAAAATTGCAGGTACAGGAGATCAGGAAGAAGTCTCTTTGAGTACCCGCTGCAGGGCATTTTTGATGAGCGGAATATCTTCCCTGGCGGTTTTCCATATCACCGTTGCATCTACTCCAAAATAGGCATGTATCAATTTATCC